>NZ_JAAXCS010000181.1:0-1637 GCF_013309895.1 Wolbachia endosymbiont of Atemnus politus
CCAATGTCTGGAGTGACTGATTATCCATTTAGAAGTATTGTAAAAAAAACTTGGTGCAAGTTTATTAGTCTCAGAGATGATCGCCAGCAGAGCTATGATTTTGAAAACTCGCCAGAGTATGCAAAAGTTGATGAGTTAACTGCTGTGCATCTTGCTGGATGCGAGCCGAATGTTATGGCAGAGGCTGCAAAATTAAATGAAGATATGGGAGTTAAAATCAAAGACATAAATTTTGGTTGCCCAGTTAAAAAAGTTGTGAACGGTTACGCGGGATCAGCACTAATGCGTGATGAAAAAAAGGCTGCTGAGATAATTGAAGCTGTAGTTAAGGCAGTAAGTGTGCCGGTTACGGTAAAAATGCGCACTGGATGGAACGATGAAAATCGTAATGCCCCACGTTTAGCGAAGATTGCAGAAAATCTTGGAGCAAAGATGATCACTGTGCATGGAAGAACAAGGGTACAGCTTTATAATGGCCAAGCAGATTGGAAGTTTGTTCGAAATGTTAAAGAGCAAGTAAAAATTCCGGTTATAATAAACGGCGACATAAAAAACCTGGACGATATTCAGAAAGCTCTCAAAGAATCTGGAGCTGATGGAGTGATGATAGGTCGGGGCGCTTATGGCAAACCCTGGCTGATTAATCAAGCAATGCACTTTATAAGTGGAAGCGAAATCTCCGAACCAACAGCTTCAGAGAGATTAAGCATCATACTTGAACATTACGACAGTATTCTTGAGTATGACGGAAACGACACGGGAATAAAGATGGCTCGCAAACATATAGGCTGGTACAGTAGTGGATTTAAAAACTCATCTGAATTCCGTGTAAGAGTAAATAACATGACAGATAGCATGGAAGTAAAAGAAAATATGGTTAGCTTTTTCAATTCTTGCATAACCTACACCTTCTTGTCATCCAAGTAGCCCTATGGTATTATCCCAGTCTTGTCATCCCAGCCCTCCCCTACTTGTCATCCAAGTACCTCTCCTCCTGTCATCCCACTGCTCTTTTCTTGTCATCCCAGTGCCCTCCTCCTGTCATCCCAGCCCCTCCACTTCTTGTCATCCCAGTACTGGGATCTAATTTACTCTATAATGATGTCATCTCAGCCAGGTCTCAAATGCAGGTTGAAAACTGGCTGGAATGACATCTTTCTACTCTTTTCATAATTGCAATTAAAAACATTAAGAAATTTACCAAATGGAGAAAAAGGCAAAAGAATCCCCGTGGGTGGCTAGTTATTTACATTTAACTTTCAAACATGGCGTTCTCTTATTCTAAACGTCTAATTATTGCGACTCAGTTGCTTTTGAAGTCTCAATTATAAACGTTAAGAAATTTACTAAACAGAAAAAAGACAAAAGAAACCTAGGGCAGCTAGTTATTCACTATCATTTTATCAGTTGGCGTTTTTAATCTTTTTAAGCGCCCAAATAGGCGCAATTCACAGCACTAGTCGATAATGTAGACAACAATGTACAATACATGAGGTGCACATAGTGCAAAAAAATTAAACATGAGACGCCAGATATACTAAGTTTTTTGTCATTTAATCTGTACAGAGAAGATAAATAATCAGCTTCATTTTCATTGTAATGCGATTGAAGGGGGTTATCAAGGGGTATTTAATCTA
>NZ_JAAXCS010000182.1:0-1633 GCF_013309895.1 Wolbachia endosymbiont of Atemnus politus
GTTTAAGCGCGATTTTGGCTGCATGTGAAAAAATTTAAAAGACATGCAGCCCCAATAATTTCGCCAATAAATGCCTTAAGTTTTTTACTGAAATTTTGTCATTGAACCCGCGCGGATCACAAACAAGTTTTGAGTCAGAAATACCCTTAATGAGATTGAAGGGGGTTGTCAAGTAGTTTTTTCTATGAGCTACTTGACTCCCTGTTTTCAAATCATAATGTTCGTTATGCATATTTATCTTACAGTTCTAAATAATTTTACAAGATGTTGGTTATTAGATAATATAATTATAGTTTTTTTCTTATATTCATAATGGTTAGAGCTGTACAAATTAAGAAGACTGGAGGACCAGAGGTATTAGAATTTGTAGATAGGAGTATATGTGAGCCAAAAGGTGAGGAATTTTTAATACGCCACACAGCTATCGGTTTAAATCGTTATGATCTAGAGCATAGAAAAGATATTCGAAAAATTAAAAACTTGCCGTCAGTGCTTGGAGTGGAAGCAGTAGGAGTTGTTGAAAAGCTTGGTAGGAAAATAGGTGATGGCTTAGAGATTGGAGATAGAGTTGGATATTGCACAGCTCCGCCTGGAGCATATTGTGAAAAACGTCTTGAAACTTCTTACCAGAAATATCTGATAAAGATTCCAGATGAAAAACCAGATGAAATTGTAGCTGCAGTGTTATTTAAAGGCATGACGGCTCACTAATTAGTTAACCACTCTTACAAAATAAAACCTGGTGCTGTTGTGCTTGTGCATGGAGCAAGTGGTGGGTTAGTTCAGATACTATGCCAATGGGCAAAGGATAAAAAGGGAGTAGTTATAGGTTCTGTGAGCTCCGACGAAAAAATGAAGATAGCTCTGCAGAATGGCTGCACGTACGCGTTGAATTACAATGATACAGACTTTGTTTCTAAAACATGGAGATTACACAAAATAAGGGAGCAGGTGCAGTATATGACCCTATAGGCTATGCTACGAGTAAGCTTTCTTTTAAATCTTTAGGCAAGTTCGGCATATACGTTTCTTATGGGCAGATATCAGGCAGCGTCCCGGTTAGCTTTTCTTTGCTTAGTTCACGCTCACTATTTGCCATAGGAACCTCAATATATCATTATAAGCACGACAAGTTCACATTGGTGCTTACTGCAATGGAAATCTTTGAGATGATAAGAAAGAAACTTTTAACTGTAAGGATTAAAAAAATGTATACATTTGATGAAATAATAGAGGCTCATCGTGATATGGAGGATAGATAAGTAAGCGGGTTAAATATTATAAAAATTCCTTATATATATATATAACCATCCCTATGATGACATCTTCTAAAAAAGCTAGAGGTGATAGATTTTGATAGGAATGTAGTTGAGGCGAAGGAAAGAGGTAGAGATCTCTACCTCTTATTTGTTAACTTTAAGCTGCTTACTTACTAGTAACTTTAGACATAGCTGCATTTACTGCAATTTTTTCTAAGTTAGTTGTTACGGCAGCTTTTAACCCTTCAGCACTTTTGTTACTTACTTTAACTTTGAATGAAACACCAGGGTCAGTTATAGCTAACGCTTCTCTTACTTTAGTAAGACTATCTTCATCGTCTACAACAACATCTTTATCTTGAACCTTACATTTT
>NZ_JAAXCS010000183.1:0-1628 GCF_013309895.1 Wolbachia endosymbiont of Atemnus politus
AGAAATTTTTATAACATAAATCCTATTGTCAAGTAATGGATTACATGATTTCTGTGCCATTTAGTTAAGCAAATTAAATATAAAGTTTAGAACTCCACTTTCAACTTCCTGTAGAATCGGTGAAACCAAACTTGCCTAAAACCACTTAATTAGTTATAGTTGTAGGTTTAAAGTACAGTAAAATGACAGCTTTCATTCCTCTGATTATTTTTTTAATCTTGTATCTTGGAAGTGGTACTTATTTTTCTTTCATCGGAACTGATAATCCACTTCATCAAATTTCACCAGTAATCTGCTTATTACCAGCACTATTTTTTGCTGTCTCACGCAGAACAAATAAAATTCAACACAATATTGATACTGTTATCGAAGGTATGGGCGACAAAAACACCCTTACCATGTGTTCAATTTTTCTATTTTCCGGGGCATTTTCTACTGTTACTCAATCAATTGGCAGCGCAGACACCGTTGCTAATTTAATTCTTAATTTCCTTCCTGTAAGATTACTATTGCCTGGAATATTCTTGGCTTCTGCTTTTATTTCAACTGCAATTGGCACATCTATGGGAGTTGTTGCACTGATGGTACCTATAGCTGTCAACTTAGCGAAAAGTGGAGCTTTTGGTCTTGAAATAGGAACTGCAACTGTGGTAGGTGGTGCTGTATTTGGTGATAACCTCTCAATGATATCCGACACTACCATTGCATCTGTTTCTTCACAAGGAGCTACAATAAAAGATAAACTTAAAGTAAACTTTAAAGTAGCATTTGTTGCCAGCATTATAACACTTGTCTACCTGGCAGTAACTGTAGATAGTACAAAAATTGTTGCCATATCAAACTTAGATTATTTATCGATAATAAAGATTATTCCTTATATTTCTTTAATAATCATGGGCCTACTTGAAGTTACTACTCTAGTAACAATAACTGTGAACATAATTATTGCTGGTGTGTTAGGAATAGCCTTTTTTGACTATGCTATAATTCAATACTCTAATGATATATACAATGGTTTTAAAAAAGTAAACGAAATAGTGATATTTGCTCTATTCATTGGCGGGCTAAGCCATATAATGTACAAACAAGGTCAAAAAGCGTTACATAAACTCATCGATGAAAGTAATATCACAAAAACTAAAGCTGAGTTTGTGATAGCAGGAATAGCGTCTATGTTCACTATTTTAGTTGCTAATAACACAATTGCTATTTTACTGAGTGGTAGCAT
This sequence comes from Wolbachia endosymbiont of Atemnus politus, assembly GCF_013309895.1. Taxonomy (NCBI): domain Bacteria; kingdom Pseudomonadati; phylum Pseudomonadota; class Alphaproteobacteria; order Rickettsiales; family Anaplasmataceae; genus Wolbachia; species Wolbachia endosymbiont of Atemnus politus. The sequence goes on from NZ_JAAXCS010000183.1 coordinate 1,229, forward strand.
TGCAAAAAGGCTTGCAAAAAAGCATGATATTGTGCCATACCGTAGTGCATATTTATTGGATGTTTTTGCTTGTGCTACAAAAGGTATCTTACCTTATGGTTCTCAATTACTACTAGCAGGCAGCATAGCCTCTGTATCGCCTATTTCTTTATTAACGCAAGTATATTATTGCTTTATTTTAGTGGCAGTTACAATAGGTGAAATAATCATCAACAGCAGGAAAGAGAAACGTTACGCGACTACAACTTAATGCATCTCTTCATGTTACATTCAGAATGCGTTTTTCTTACCTATAAGAAACAGAACGAAGAAATTCCTTGACAACCTCCACCAATCTTATTATCATGCCACTAAGGGTATTTCTGACTCAAAACTTGTTTTTGATCCGCGCGGATTCAAT
>NZ_JAAXCS010000184.1:0-1627 GCF_013309895.1 Wolbachia endosymbiont of Atemnus politus
TCACTTGTTTGTGCTAGCGCTATAAGAAAATGTTATAATGGATATAAGTAGATGCGACTAAGAAGTGGTAGAATTCACTTTGTAAGGGGCTTTCTATGGATTTGATGTCATAATTTAATCATGAGATCAAATCCGAAAAAAAAAGACGATAGTTTGTTGTACTTGTTCTATTGATAGGTGGGTTATTTATCTCATATTTTTTAATAAAGAATACTAGTAAAGTTTTCAATCTAACTGTAGTCAAAGAAATAAATATAGGAGTTAGTGATGAAGCGTAAGCAGTTGCTGGATAAAAAGGAAAATCTTTACATAACGTATTACATAGATACTTTGGTGTCAGAAAGGCCTGCAACGCAAAATACTTTATAAAGTTATCGTTCAGATTTATGCTAACTTGAGGATTTTTTATTGGAAAGTGGTACGAATTTAGTTAACGCAAGCAAAACTAATATTAAGGATTATGTGAAATCTTTCTGCACACAAAAAGAAATATAAAAGTAGTTCTGTATAAAGAAAAATATCTGCTAAGAAATTTTTTATAAGTGCCTATTTAATGATGGAATAATAGATTTCAATCCAGCTCCAGCTAATGATGAATTGAAAAACCCAATAGTTTCTCGTCCTTTCCCAAAGTATTTGAGCGCCGAAGAAATGATTTTGCTAATGGACACAGAAAGTCAGCGAACGGATCAAATAAAGAAATAAACAATAGAAGGCTATGCGCTATTCCTTTACTCTTCTGGCATGCGTATTTCTGAGCTGATTAATATGAAATTGTGTGAGGTGTCACATCTAGTAAATAGTAATGACAAAGAATGTTATGTAATAATAAAAGGAAAGAGTGGTAAAGAAAGGCAAATCCTTTTTAACAAAGAGACACTGCAAAACCTTAGAAATTATTTATCAATTCGCAATAACCTGATTCCTGAAGGAAAGGAATCTGATTGGTTATTTCCAGGTAATAAATCTAACAAGCCGTTTACAAGGCAGAGGATTGGTCAATTGATTAAGGAATTAGCAAGAAAATGTATTATTGATGAAAGTAAAATATCTCCACATGTAATCAGACATTCCTTTTCTACTCATCTACTGGATAGTGGAGCAAGTATTGTGCTGATACAGAAAGTTCTTGGCCATACTAATCTTTCTACAACGCAAATATATACTCATGTTGCTAACATGAAATTGAGGACAAATTAACTGATTCACATCCTATCACTCAAGTGATCAATGGTTAAACCTATTGATTTCAATTTACAGTAGAGAGATAAACTCAAATAAGTTTATCCGAGTTTATGATTTTAGGTTTATTTCTCAACTTATTTATTATCTTATGGGAAGTGTTCTATACTTTAATTGCCCTTCCTGTAATCTTCTTTCCTGTACGTCTAGCAACTACTTTCTCTGTCTACTCACTGAAGGTTTTATTACTCATGCTTCGTTTACTATGTAAAATTGAATATGAAGTTAGAGGTGGAGAAAACATTCCCAAACAACCAATTGTAGTCGCTTCCAAACACCAATCCGCACTTGAAACTTTTATACTTTTATTTAGGGAAGTAGCTTTTATTTTAAAGCGTGAGCTAAAATGGGTCCCATTTGCTGGTTTGCATTTTATGGCACTAAG
>NZ_JAAXCS010000185.1:0-1596 GCF_013309895.1 Wolbachia endosymbiont of Atemnus politus
CCAATGTGCTGCCAATGTAAGAAGCCTAAAAAATTTTTTCATGTTATTCTTTATTGATTTATAGTTAAGTTTAAAATTTTAGAAAGAATTACGTATTGTTTGAAATCTTTATATACTGTTTTGAATCAGTTAGAGAGAATTAAGTGCGGGATGCGGTTTTAGTTTTGCAAGATGGCAAGTACTTTTTTGGAAAGTCAGTGGGTAAGAAAGGCAAATGCATAGGTGAGATCTGTTTTACCACTGGTACGACTGGTTATCAGCATACTATAACTGACCCTTCTTTTGCTGATCAAATTATAACGTTCACTTTCCCTCATATTGGTAATATTGGGATAAACAGCAAAGATAATGAAGGAAAGAAAATTTTTGCAAGTGGTGTTATTATGCGTGAACTTTCTTCTGCGTCTCATCCTTCTTCGTATGTAAGTTTAAATGATTGGTTAGAGAGAAATAATGTAGTTGGGATATCAGGAGTTGATACTAGAGCCTTGACGAGACATTTGCGAAAACATAGATCTCAAAACGGAATGATATATTCATTAACCTATTCTCCGGTATATACTGGTGCTTGGGTGATAGAGGATCTATTAAATGAATTGAAGGAATACAAGTCTGTAAATGGGATAGAAATAACCAATAAAGTCAGTTTAAGTAATAACTTTAAAAACGATCTTAATGCAAAATACAAAGTTGTGGTGGTTGATTTCGGTGTAAAGGCTAGTATAGTTTCACGCTTAATAGAACTTGGTTGTACAATTGAACTGATTAAACCAGAGAGAGGTTTTGCTCAGAAAATATTAAGCATGGATCCAGATGGTATAGTGCTTTCAAATGGCCCTGGTGATCCGCAAGAAATAGGAGAAAATGTGATTTCAGAGATAGGTGCTATTATAAAATCTAAAATACCAGTTCTTGGCATATGCATGGGTCATCAATTACTTGCGATTACTTTGGGGGCAAAAACTACCAAGATGAATATTGGTCACCGAGGAAGTAATCACCCAGTTTATAATATAAGTGGCGGAAAAGTTGAGATCACAAGCCAAAATCATGGATTTGTTGTTGATCCATCTTTTCTACCAAGTAACGTTGAAGTTACTCATATTTCTCTGTTTGATAATAGTATAGAGGGAATAATGATGAAGAATTACCCGGTCTTCTCTGTACAGTATCATCCGGAAGAAGCGCCAGGTACGCACGATTCACATTATTTGTTTGGACACTTTATTAGTAATATTGAGTTATGTAAAATAAAGTCTGCATGATTTTGATCAAGCAAGTGCTTGATTTTTTTTTGGACATTTATTATTAAATATAATAAAAGATTAAGTTAAGATACTGGCTTCTTAAAAAATTTTTGTGGAGGAGTGACCGAGTGGTTAAAGGTAACAGACTGTAAATCTGTCCGCGAAAGCGTACGTAGGTTCGAATCCTACCTCCTCCATTGCGCGGGTATAGCTTAATTGGTAGAGCTCTAGCCTTCCAAGCTAGTGGAGTGGGTTCGAATCCCACTATCCGCTCTTTTTTTGTTGTATTTTTGTAAAATCAATATATTATTTATTGATGTATTTGTATTTTTGGTGGAAAAGTTTAGAT
>NZ_JAAXCS010000186.1:0-1552 GCF_013309895.1 Wolbachia endosymbiont of Atemnus politus
TTGCATCGACTTTGAGCGTTGGTTGACCAACCCCAACAGGTACATTTTGCCCGTCTTTCGAGCATGTGCCAACACCGGGATCTAACTTTAGGTCATTACCAACCATAGATACTTTTTTCAGCACTGTTGGCCCATCACCAATTAGCGTTGCTCCTTTGACTGGCTGTGTAATTTTGCCATTTTCTATTAAGTAAGCCTCTGAAGATGAAAAAACGAATTTTCCTGATGTTATATCAACTTGTCCACCACCAAAATTTACTGCATACAGACCTTTTTTTACGCTAGATATTATTTCTTCCGGCGTATGTTTCCCTGGCAACATATAGGTATTTGTCATGCGTGGCATAGTAACTTCCTTATAACTTTCCCTTCTGCCATTACCAGTTAGATTTACGCCCATAAGCTTGGCGTTCATATGATCCTGCATATAGCCTTTGAGGATTCCATCCTCTATCAACACATTATAACCTGGTGGAGTGCCTTCATCGTCTATGCTAATAGAACCGCGCAGATTAGGCAGAGTTCCATCATCAACTACTGTGATGCCACTAGCCGCTACTTGTTTACCAATAGAATTTGAAAATGCTGAGATTCCTTTACGATTAAAATCGCCTTCAAGACCATGACCTACGGCTTCATGTAACAATACTCCCGGCCAGCCTGGACCTAGAATAACTGTCATCTCTCCGGCTGGAGTTGGAACAGCTTCAAGATTTACTAATGCTTGTTCTAATGCTTGATTTGCAACCTCTTTCCACTTTTTCTCAGAAATAAATTTACTATAAGAGTCCCTTCCACCGTGTCCTGCAGAACCTCTCTCAGCTCGGCCATTTTTCTCTACGATGACTAGCACATTAAAACGTACTAGAGGTCTGATATCGCTTAATCTGTGATCTCCCTTTATTATTTGTACAACTTGCCATTCTCCACTAAGAGTTATTTTTACTTGCTTCACGCGGTTATCTTTGGATCTTACATACTCGTTAACCTCATTGAGCAGTTTAATTTTTGAGTTCAGATCTGTTTCATTTATAGGGTTAATTCTCGAATATAGGTTCTTTGTCTCTTTGTTTAATCTTATTGAATTTGTTTTGTTTAAAGACACCGAACTCTTCACTATAAAAGCAGCACTGCTAATTTCCTTTTCGCTAATCTCAGAAGAACAAACAAAAGACGTACTGTCTTCACAAAAAGACCTTAAACCAAACCCCCTTCTGGTATTCAAATCCATGTGTTTTAATATGTTATCATCAAACACCAAGGACTCTGACTGGCAAAATTCTAAAAATAGCTCACCACCATCACTATTGCTCAAAGCGTTGTTGACTATTTTATATACGTTATTAATATTAACACTGTTCTGAGCAAAAAATATTTGATCTAGGTTTATATTGTCTGGCATCACCTTTGAACTAAAAATTGCTTAAGTATATTATTTAATTTTAACATAGTAAACTATAAAAGCCCGGGTGGCGGAATTGGTAGACGCGCTAGCTTCAGGTGCTAGTAACTTTTCAGGTTGTGGAAGTTCAAGTCTTCTCTCGGGCACTCT
>NZ_JAAXCS010000187.1:0-1549 GCF_013309895.1 Wolbachia endosymbiont of Atemnus politus
CGGAGTACATGCAATCAGCTCACAAAGAGTAAATAGGGACTCTTGTTCAATTTAATAGTAGATAATACTGGAATTTGGAAAGCTAAATTCCAGTACCTGGGTGTTAATTACTTGCCTCATAGTACTTCTCAACCAATTTATTGAGCAACCTTATACCAAAACCTACTGCCCCTCTTGGAGAAATATCAGTGCCTTTTTCGTGCCAAGCAGTTCCTGCAATGTCTAAATGTGCCCAACAAGTGTCGTTCACAAAACGCTGTAAAAACTGTGCAGCCATTATACTATCTCCACCAGAACCTACAGGAGCTATGTTTTGCACATCAGCAATCTGTGAGTCAATAATCTTATCGTAAGTCTCGTTCATAGGAAAACGCCATAGTTTTTCATTTACTTCGTTGCCTGCATTAATAATACGATTCGCTAATTCATCATTATTGGCAAAAAGACCAGCATATTCATTATTTCCAAGCGCAACCACTATAGCACCAGTTAGAGTTGCAAGATCAATCATAAATTTTGGTGAAAACCTGTTTTGCGTATACCATAAAGCATCTGCAAGTATAAGCCTTCCTTCCGCATCGGTATTTAACACTTCTATTGTTTGTCCAGACATTGAAGTTACTACATCGCTTGGTCTTTGAGCATTACCACCCACTGCATTTTCTGCAAGTGCAACTACGCCAATTGTATTTACTTTTGCTTTTCGTCCAGCTAAAGTACGCATTATCCCAACCACGGCAGCAGAACCTGCCATGTCATATTTCATTGACTCCATACCGCGTGAAGGTTTGAGTGATACTCCACCGGTATCAAAAGTTATACCCTTACCCACAAAAGCTATTGGTTTTTGTTCCTTAGAAGTCCCATTCCATTTTATCACCACTAATTTTGGCTCTTTACTGCTTCCTTGTGCTACTCCAAGCAATGCCCCCATTTTTTTCTCTTCCATTTGCTTTTTATCAAGCACTTCAACCTCAAGACCGAGTTTAGTAAGTTCAGTTTTTATATAATCAGCATAAGATTCTGGGTATAAAACATTAGGTGGTTCTGTTATAAAAGAACGCGCGAGGAATATGCCCTCACCTTCGTGCCTTAGACGTTCAAACAATTTTTCAGCACTGCTTAATTGCTCATCTTTTGCTAATACTGTAATTTCTTCTACCTCTATGATTTTTTCATCCTTTTTAGTCTTGTATTTATCAAACTTAAAGCTACGTAAAAACGCACCATATGCAATATTTGCTGCACTATCTTCAATTAAAACAGCTGCTTTCTTGATCTTGAGTCTGCTTAACTCACAATATATTTTACCACCAATGTTTAACGCTTTATTTTCATTCCATTCATCTTTTTTACCAAGTCCAACTACTATAACATTTTTTTCTCCTGATAAAGTTGTAGAAGAAAATTCACCAAAACTTCCATTAAAGTCACTGAATTGTTTTATATTATCTATAATCTGCTTTTCTTGAAAAACTCCACAGTCACTTATGGTTTCACTGCCTTCAAATAAACCTGTGACTACTGTTTTAAAATCAGATGAAATTTT
>NZ_JAAXCS010000188.1:0-1547 GCF_013309895.1 Wolbachia endosymbiont of Atemnus politus
TTTACGTAAAAACTAAGTGTCTCAAGCCTGTCTAGTACTTCACTTTGGCTTTTCTCCGTTCCACCAAAGCATAAGCAAAGTGGTCTACTTTCCGTAGCGCCTAGTTGCTTTAGATAACCATCAGCATTTTGAGGATTGGAAAACTCATTGTTTTCATTTAGCTTTAAAAAGTTGCTGTTGCTGATGTATATTTCGCCCCTTACTTCTAATCTGCCTTTTACACCAAGAAAAGCTCTAGGAAAGCTTTTTATTGTTGCAACATCGAATGTGAGATCTTCTCCTACAAAACCATCACCTCGAGTTGCGGCTCTAACAAATCTTCCATCCTCATAAACTGCAGAAAGCTACAACCCATCGATTTTTGGTTCACATGATATCTCTATTTCATCCTGAATTAAAAACCTCTTTATCTTATATAAAAATCTCTCTACACCTTCCTCATCATAAGCATTTTCAAGGGAAAGCATAGATTCCTGATGTTCCACCTTGGAAAATCTCTCATCAGGTGCAGCACCAACGTCATTTTGTGCTACGTCAATTTCTGGAAGTTGTGTTTCTATTTCGGCTACCTTTCGCGTCAACTCATCCTATTCAGCATCAGTGATTTCCGGCTTTTTTTTTTTTTGGTGATATAATACATCATGATAATTTATCTGCGTTTGCAATTCAGCAAGTTCTCGTTTCAAATTTTCTAAATTGGTCATATACAATTATCTCCTAATACTGAAATTAGTGCAAAAATATGGGGACAGATTAGTTTTTTCGTCAAGCTTTGAATTTCATGAATTCGATGAGTAATAAACGTCAGGCAACAAAAGTTTCAGATAGTTGCACGACTTATTAGCGAAATATTGGTTAGCAATTAGTGAACGGAATTACTTATCATAACTTTGGAGCTATATAGAATTTTATACGATAATACTAATAACAAATGATGATGGCTTTGAAAGTGAAGGAATGAAGTTACTCAAAGAGATTGCGCAAAATCTTGCATCAGAAATATGGGTGGTAGCACCAGATACTGACCGGAGTGGAGCATCAAGATCTCTTGATTCCAGGAAAGCAACCTATCGTAGTAAATCAGCATGGTGACAAAGAATTTAGTATGTCTGGTACTCCTGCAGACTGTGTTATTATTGCGCTAAATAAGGTTATGAATAATAACCGAAACTGCTTGGCCATAGAATACTGATGAGGGACAATGGCCTTTAGACAAAAATCCCCCAAAAAAATTTAATAAAAAAAAAAAAAAAAAAATTAAAAAACCCAATAGCAGGAATGATTCTATATTTGGTGTATAGATGGCGCCAGTGGTGCTACAACTTTATGAGCCTTAGTCGTCCTTGTGCTATTAGCACTGCTTTCCTGGATTTGATTACTGAACATATGTTCCATCACTTCTATATCTATATTACATATAGTGACTAAGGCTCGTATATATTAAACTTGTCCTTAAACACCGATAATATCATGTTAAGGATTAGTGCACCCTATATAAGCCAAACCTGCATTGGGGTTATTGGGGATCAGCAGTATATTCTTAAGTC
>NZ_JAAXCS010000189.1:0-1516 GCF_013309895.1 Wolbachia endosymbiont of Atemnus politus
TGCCCGATGTAGTACAAGTTAGCGCTAAACAAAACCTATGATATTTTTGACTTCTTTGATGTTGTGGTTTGCAATCTCTTCTGATTTTTCTGTACCTTTTTTTAATATTTCATGTAAATAGAATTGGTCTTTTAAGAGGTCATTAATCTTCTCACGTATGGGTGATATAACACTGATGATTAAATCAGTTAATTATTTCTTAAAGTATTTCATATCATGCTTGTGTTCATCTCTTCACATACTTTATCCACGTCTAAGCTACTTAGCGCTGAATAAATGTTTATCAAGTTACTTATTTCCAGGCGGCATTCTAAAGTAGCAAAACCTAGTATTGAATCTGTTTTTGCTTTTCCTATTTTTTTAACAATTAAATCATCTGTGTCGTCAAGGTTAATGCCTGAATATTCTGAAGAGTCATATTTACTCATTTAGCTTGTACCATCCCTTAAGCTCATTATTTTTGATGCATGATCTAAAACTAGGATTTCGGGTATAATAAAATGATCAAGTGTGTAGTGATTGTTGAACGCTAAAGCAATATCGCGTGCTAGTTCCAAATGTTGTTTCTGATCATCACCAACAGGAACGTATTTAGCTTAATACAGCAATATATCTGCAGCCATAAGTACTGGGTAACTATATAACCCAAGAGAGGCTTTTTGTTTATCACTACCAGCTTTATCTTTAAATTGAGTCATGCGACTGAGCCAGCCAACTTGTGTATAGCACCCAAGTAGCCATCGCAGTTCAGCATGGCCGCTAACTGTGGACTGACTAAAAATAATGGACTTTTCTGGAACTATTCCGCACGCAATGTAAGCTGCTGCTGTTTTTAAAATATTACTTTTTAATTTGCTTGCAGGAAGATTATTGGCTGTAATTGGCCACAAACTCATTTTCAGTGAACCCCATATGAATAAAGTCACATATGAAATAATAGATAAAAACAAGATTAAAAACTATATAAAAACTTGTAATAATATAAAAAATGAGGAAATAATAAATAGTATTCAAGAAGATAATATTGATAAAAAATATTGAAAATATGATAAACTACATAAAGGAAAAATTGCAATACAATGTAGTTAGAGATAACAAAAAGAAGAGAAATCATTGGTTCACGAATGAAGATAAAATGTTAATACAAAAGAGAGATGCTTTGTATAAATTAACCAAAAAATACAATAATATTCCATACATAAAAGAAATATATAAAGAATTTAGAAATAAAATTAAAAGGGATTTCAAAAGAAAAAAGGAAAGAAAAATTATAGATAATCTTCAAAAACACCAAAAAGATATTAAGAAAACGTGGCAAATAATGAATAATTATATTGGAAAAAAAGAAAAAAAAAACCCTACCAGACATAAACCAGAATTCAGAACCAAAAACTGAGGAAAAAAATATGGCAAATTCTATGGGTGACTATTTTTCGACAATCATCCAAGATAAAATAAAATCAAGAAAAAATACTGAAATAGAAAATAAAAATTCAATGAAAACAATAAATAATTC
>NZ_JAAXCS010000002.1:0-30669 GCF_013309895.1 Wolbachia endosymbiont of Atemnus politus
CCTTGAGCAAGGTACTCACTGTTGCCAGCATCTATTGCACCACCTTGTCCCATATAAAACTCCATTAATTATAAATATGCCTCATTATACATGCCAATTATTAATTATGTTATAATTAATATAAAATAATTACTCCTTCCCAAATATGGAATTTGTATTACAATACCTATATTATATGAAATCAAAGTATTTTATGGGTGAGAAAAAATTAAAAGCTGCTGTGATTTTATCAGGGTGTGGTCACCTCGACGGTGCGGAGGTGAGAGAAGCGGTTTTAAGCCTACTTGTGCTTGATCAGCAGGAAGTTGAGGTCAAATGTTTTGCACCCGATATCGATATTACACAAGTTGTGGACCACAAAATAAAAGAAGCAACGAAAGAAAAGAGGAACGTACTTATAGAAGCAGCAAGAATTGCAAGAGGTGAAATATACGATTTAAAAGACGCCAAAGCTGAAGATTTTGATATGTTAGTTGTACCTGGTGGATATGGAGTTGCAAAAAATTTATCTGATTTAGCTGAAAATAAAAACGTGGTAACAGTAATACCCGAATTTGAAAGATTAGTTTCAGAATTTTTTATTGCAAAAAAGCCAATAGGGGCAATATGTATATCTCCAGCAGTAATTGTTTTTATTTTAAGTAGTAAAATTAGTAAAGAAAAAAATAGAGTCAAGGTAACGATAGGGGATAATAGAGAAAAATTGATAGAAAAGCTAGGTGGTGAACATATAAAGTGCGACACAGGATTATCAATAGAAGATGAAGAACATAATGTATTTTCCTGCTCTGCTTATATGCGTAGCGACGAAAGCACATACTCTGTATATCAAGGAATAAAACATATGATTGACGGCATGGTAAAAAAGATTAACAAAAAGAATTAAACAAATAGTAGTAGTTTAGACCCCTCGCACAATTAGCTGTTGAAACTTTATATCTTTAGGTGTATCATAATTATATACACTTAAAAAGTCTCTTTAAAATAGCAAGGTATTTCATATGTCAGACGATTTATGGAATTTTTTTACGGAAATTCCAAATGAAGGTTATATAGTTGAAGGTTTATACTGCACAGGCAATAGGTGTAGTAGTTATGAAGGAAACATCGATCCAAACAATATTTGGGAGTTTAATCTGGTTTCTCTAGATGGAAAGGTAACAAAGAAAGTTGGGGTTGATATACTTAACTTTTTCGAACCAAGGATTCGTTTTAATATGGATGACAGTGGCAAAAAAATCAGCTTAGACATCGCTCCTGAAGATTGTAGGGTAACAAAAGATGGATCCCTTTGCATTGATAAAAATAAACAAGATTGTAAGTTTAAATTTTTAATAAAAAAGCTATAATTTTACGTCTCGGGTGTAACACCCAGTATAGGTGCTATTTTATTTATAATGTTCTTGGCTACAGGTGCAGCGATCATTCCCCCGGTATGATACATGCCCTGAGGCTCATCAATAATAATCAACACTATATACCTCGGATCAAGCATAGTTAGCGCTCCTATAAATGATGCTATATTTGCATCTTTGCTATATTTACCACTTATAACTTTTTCTGCTGATCCAGTCTTACCTCCTATCGAATATGCTTTTATGTTTGCTCTTTTACCTGTTCCATCTGTCACTGTTGCACGTAATAGTTTTCTTATCTCTCTAGAGGTGCTTTTTGCAATAATCTGCTCTCCGATACTTCTCTTATTCAATATCAAAGTTGCATTGTGAAATATCCCATTGTTGATCAGCGCAGCGGCAGTTTGTGCAATGTGCATAGGAGTTACAGCGATTCCATAACCGTAAGATGCTGTTATCAAAGTGCTTTCACTCCATTTATCTGGAATTATCGGTGTAGATTTTTCCGGTATTTCTATTTTTAAAGGAGAAAACAATTTCATAGTTTTAAAGTATTCTACCTGTCTCTCAATACCTAATTTAGCTGCAATTTTTGCTGCACCAATGTTAGATGATTGCACAAATATATCTCGCACAGTAATTTGGGGAGTTGCAAACTTGTGAAGATCCTGGATTTTATACTCCCCAATAGTGATTGGCCTTGACACGTCATATAAATCACTAGTTTTTACAACATTTGCATCGAGCGCTGCGGCTATTGTAAAGAATTTTAATATCGACCCCATTTCATACACCCCAAGACTGGCACGATTGAATTTTTGTACATCTTTCGCCTTATTCTGTAGATTAGGATTAAAATCAGGTAGACTGACCATCGAAATAATTTCGCTATTCTTCACATTTAAAACAATCCCCACTCCACCAAGCGCCTGATATCTGCTTATAGCTCTAGCTAGTTCTTCATGTACTACACTTTGCACCCGCAGGTCTAAGGATAGCACTACAGACTTTTCTTGCTCACTGTTTTTACTTACATACACCTCGACTCCGGCAATGCCTTTACCATCTATGTCAGTGTAGCCAAGTATATGTGAAAACAAATTACTGTGAGGATATATACGTTTTACGTCGTTATAAAAATTTACTCCTGGCACGCCAGCGGTTTTTACTGCTAGCAACTCTTTCGGGGTCAAGTGTCGTTTTATCCAAGCAAACTTCTTTTTCGAAGTAAGTGTTTTATATAAATCTTCGTATTCAAGGTCATCCAAAATAGAACACAGTTGCGCTGCCATACTCTCTGGATTCCTTACTTTAGTTGAATCTATATATAGCGACGTTGTTGGTACGTTTGTTGCTATTACCACTCCATTTCTATCCAAAATGTCAGGTTGCCTGTACGCTTTAATGCTCTTTTTTAAGTTTTCTGGAGCACTAAACTGGTTAAATGTCAGGGATAATATACGAAAAATAATTATTATATAAAATATAAACAATGGTACTATAAAATATAGTGAGCGGAGCTTATTTTTAAGCAATACTTGCATACTTACCTGATTTGAAAAAAATGGAAATTATCTTGGCTGAACCACGCGGTTTTTGTGCGGGAGTGAAAAGAGCTGTAGACATATTAGCTATTACTTTAGAAAAATACAAAAACGAGCGCCAAGTCTATGTGCTGCATGAAATCGTTCACAATAAATATATAGTAGAGGACTTTAAGAAACAAGGAGTGGTTTTTGTAAACAGTATTGAGGACATAAAAGATAATGGAGGAATACTGATCTTCAGCGCGCACGGGGTGTCAAAAAGCATAGAAGAGGAGGCAAAAAAAAAGGGTGTTCAGGTGATTGATGCAACATGTCCCCTAGTCAGCAAAGTGCATAAAGAAGCAAAGAGGTATGAAGATAGTGGCAAAGAATTAATTCTAATTGGGCATGAGAATCATCCAGAAGTTAAGGGAATTAGAGGAAGAGTAAACAACTCTATAGCTTTAGTACAAACCGTAGAGGATGTACGCGATTTGAAAGTTAAAGATCCAGAAAATTTGTCTTATGTCACACAAACCACACTAAGCGTTGACGATACCCACGAAATTATTACTGCCCTGAAGCTTAGATTTCCAAGCATTACAGGTCCTGACTTAAAAGATATATGCTATGCGACACAAAACAGGCAGAATGCTGTCAAAAAATTAGCTAAAATTGTAGACATAGTATTAATTGTAGGAAGCAAAAATAGTTCGAATTCAAATCGCTTATTAGATCTGTGCATTGCCAGAGGAAAAAGAGCGTATTTGATTGATAATTACAGTTGTGTGAACAAAAGCTGGTTTCAGGGCGTAGAGAAAATAGGAATCACTGCAGGTGCTTCTGCTCCTGATATATTGGTTGACGAGTTAATAAACTACTTGAAAATAAACATGAACATAAAAGTTTCAGTTATGCCAGACGGCGTTACTGAAAACGTTCAGTTTAAAATACCGAATTTAGTTTAAAGTACAACTAGCTTTGGCTACCACATATAACTAAAGCAACTTAGATAAACTACCAAACTTAGCAACAGTGTCATCTCAGTGCCAAGATCACAATGTTTGTACAGATATAACTCCTCCTAGTTTAAAAATGTTGCTAATCATTATATACAAATGTAATATTAATTAATATTCATAAATAAAGCAATTCCATGGAAAGTAATTATAACGCTGATGCAATAAAAATCCTGAGAGGTCTTGATGCTGTAAGAAAGCGCCCAGGTATGTACATTGGTGACACTGATGATGGGTCTGGCTTGCACCATATGGTGTATGAGGTTGTTGATAATGCGATAGATGAGTCTTTAGCTGGATATTGTGACAAAATTGAAGTTAGCATAAATGAAGATGGCTCAGTATCTGTAACCGACAATGGTCGTGGTATTCCAACTGATATTCATGAAGAAGAAGGAATATCAGCGGCGGAGGTAATAATGACCCAACTACACGCAGGTGGTAAGTTTGACAATAATACCTACAAGGTTTCCGGCGGATTACATGGGGTTGGGATCTCGGTTGTGAATGCATTATCAAGCTGGCTGGAATTAACCATTTGGCGCAATAAGAAGGAACACTTCATGCGTTTTGAAGATGGTGAGTCCATTGAATCCTTAAAGGTGGTGAATGAAAACACTTACAAGAGAGGAACAAGAGTAACGTTCATGCCATCAACAGAGACTTTTAGTAGAATTGATTTTAGTTATTCCACTCTTGAAAGTCGCATCAGAGAATTGGCGTTTTTAAACTCAAATATCGAGATCACTTTGCGTGATTTACGTAATAAACCGTATGCAGAGTCTCATTTTAACGATAGCAAACAGTCTGAAGATAATTTCGGCACAGCAAATTTTGTACGATACTTAGATAAAAATAAGACACATGTTACCAAAATTACTAGCATGAGAGGTGATGTAAAAGATCTTGGCACCAGCGTAGAAATATCGATGGAGTGGAATGATTCCTACTATGAGAATATGCTGTGCTTTACGAATAATATAAGACAACGGGATGGCGGTACGCATTTGGCGGGGTTTAGGTCCGCACTAACTAGATGTATCAATAACTATGCAACCAACGAAGGGTTCTTGAAGAAAGCAAAAGTGAATTTGACTGGAGAAGATGTCAGAGAAGGTTTAACTTGTGTTTTATCTCTCAAGATGCCTGATCCTAAATTTTCTTCACAAACAAAAGACAAGTTAGTCAGTTCTGAAGCACGCACAGTTGTAGAAAACATAGTTTTTGATAAGTTAAGTACAATACTTGAAACTGATCCCAAATTGGCAACAAGTATAGTAGAAAGAGCTATCAGATCAGCTAAAGGAAGAGAGGCTGCAAGAAAAGCACGGGAGTTAGTTAAAAATAAAAACAATATTGATATCGCCACTCTACCTGGAAAGCTTGCCGATTGTCAGGAAAAAGTTCCTGAGTTATCAGAATTGTTTATAGTAGAGGGTAATTCTGCAGGTGGTACTGCAAAGCAGGGGCGTAATCGTAAAACACAAGCCGTGCTTGCCTTAAGAGGAAAAATTCTAAACGTAGAACGTGCAGGACTGGATCGTATTTTTTCATCTGCAGAGATTGGCTCTTTGATTACGGCAATTGGTGCTGGAATAGGAAGTGAGCACTTCGATATTGAGAAAACTAGATATCATAAGATCATCATCATGACAGATGCAGACGTTGATGGTTCACATATAAGAACTTTGATTCTAACTTTCTTTTTTAGGTATATGCGTGAGATAATTGAAAGAGGGTATTTATATATAGCGCAACCGCCTCTTTATAAAGTTACAAAGAATGCTAAAGATACTTATATTAAAGATGACGAAACTTTTGAAGAGTATATAGTAAACTTAGCGGTTAAAAGATTAAAATTAAACGATACAGACAAAAATCTACGCTTTGTTTTGGACAAATGTCTTAGCATTTCAAATATTAGCAAAAATTATGACAGGGAAATACCACAAAACCTATTGGAGTCGTTATTAGTTTTAAGCAAAAAGAGTGCCTTATCATCTGCTGATGAGATATTGAAATATTTAAAGTTGATTTATAGCGAATATAATTGGGAAGTAGAAATAAAAGATGAGGAAATTCACGTCTCTAAATTATTTCAAGGATTAGCAGACAAATATGTATTCCCACTTGGCATGCTTGAAAGCAAAGAAATACTTAATATATTGAGTTCCCTTGATGATATAATCGACTTATTCAATGGTGATTCATTTTTAAAATCACAAGAAACTGAAATAAAGATCAAATCTCCGAGTGCACTAGCAAAAATAATAATGGACTACGGTAAAAAAGGTTTAACTCTGCAGAGATTCAAAGGTCTTGGTGAAATGAATGCTGATCAGCTTTGGGAGACTACACTCGATCCAGAAACTAGGATTCTACTAAAAGTTGAAATAAAAGATTGTGAAGAGGCAGATAGCATATTCTCAGTGCTAATGGGTGATATAGTTGAACCGCGCCGTGATTTTATCAATAACAATGCACTCAATGTGCATGATGTCGATATTTAACTTTTCTACGTTGCCTCATGGAATGACGGCTTTAAATTGTGCTAACAAAAAAGTCTTATTACCTTAAAAGTATGCTATTTAATATAGTCTGTAAATAAATTTATGTGGCGTGTGGCCTTGCTCTTTATATTATCAGCAATACTGGTAAGATGCGGCCTGCAAAAACCTGCACCTGTACTGCTTAAAGGTGAAGAATTTTATGGGAAAAGAGACTTGGAATATACAAGGGAATACCATTTAATTAAGGAGGACATTGATTCTTCAATAAAAAAAGAAAATAGAAAAGCCATCATAAATAGGATATACAGAGACAAAAATGATGCGCAAAACGTGGAGGTAAAGTGTAAATTTGTAATGCCAGTAAAAGGTACGGCTACCTCTTCTGACGAAATGTGTAAGGATGGCATAAAAATTGTTGCTCACAATGGAACAAATGTGGTTGCTTCTGCACCTGGCAAAGTGGTATACGTAGGCAAAGGCTTGAGGTGGTATGGAAATTTAATTATAGTGGAACACAAAGATAATTATATGACTGTGTACTCCTATTTAAAAAACATACACGTTGAAATTGGTGATAAAGTAAAACAGGGTCAAGTAATTGGATCTGCGAGTAAATCAAGCACACAAGATAAAGATCCACAGATGTGCTTTACAATAAGGCACAATGGTCAAGCAGTTGATCCTTTGGCGCATATGAATTGTGATTAAATTTATGAAATATGACTTTAAAAACGTTGAAAAATTTTATCAGGATAAGTGGGATTTTTCTGTAAGCAAGAATAATAAGCAAAAAAAGTGCTACGTGTTGGAAATGTTTCCATATCCATCTGGTAAGATTCACATGGGGCACTTGCGTAACTATGTGATAGGAGATGTGATAGCACGTTACAAGAGAGCTAGTGGATTTAAAGTTTTACATCCAATTGGCTGGGACGCATTTGGATTACCGGCTGAAAATGCTGCAAGAGACAACAATATTAACCCTGCTGTATGGACAAAAGAGAATATAGATAGTATGCATGCGCAGCTTAGATCTATAGGTCTTTCTTATAACTGGGAGCGTGAACTCTCCACATGTGAACCTGACTATTACAAACACGAACAAAAATTTTTCCTGGATTTTTTAAAGCATGGGCTTGCCTATCGAAAAGAGTCGTGGGTTAACTGGGATCCAGTGGACCAAACAGTGCTTGCAAATGAACAGGTAGTCGACGGAAAAGGGTGGCGTTCAGGTGCGGTTGTTGAGAAACGTAAGTTATCGCAATGGTTTTTAAAGATTACTGATTTCGCTGAAGATTTACTCGAGTGTCTGCAAAGTTTAAAAAATTGGCCAGAAAAAGTCAAAACAATGCAAGAGCGTTGGATAGGAAAATCCGAAGGGGTCACCATAGAGTTTGAAATAGTTGGTCTAAATAAGAAATTAAAGATTTTTACAACTTCTCCGCATACTTTGTTTGGAGCTTCTTTTCTTGCAGTAGCAGCAGAGCACCCTATTGTGCAGGATATCACGCTTCCAGATGCTCCTGAAGTTTTGTTATCCCAGTGCTCCGACACTGGGATCCAGCAAAAAGATGAATGGATTCCAGCGTTACGCGCTGGAATGACAATTGATGATATAAACACCAAGGGGGAAAATGACGAAAAATTTGGAATTTATACCGGATTGAATGTCAAACACCCATTCCTTGACAAGGAATTGCCGCTCTATATAGCGAATTTTGTATTGATGAAGTATGGAGAAGGTGCGATTTTTGGGTGCCCTGCGCATGATCAGCGTGATTTTGAATTTGCACAGAAATATGATTTGCCGATTATTCCTGTTATTTCTTCAACCCACTTAGGTGTCATTCCAGCGCGTGACCAGAATTCTTACACTGGATCCCAGTGTCGAAGCACTGGGATGACAAAGGAGGTGTATACTGGCGACGGAGTGATGTTTAACTCTGAGTTCTTAAACGGATTAACGGTTAGTGAAGCAAAAAAAGTAATTATTAAAAAACTTGAGGAAAAAGGAATAGGTAAAAAAACAACAAACTATCGTTTGCACGATTGGGGAGTTTCAAGACAGCGTTATTGGGGATGTCCTATACCTATTATATATTGCAAGGATTGTGGAACTGTGCCAGTTCCAGAAAAGGACCTTCCTGTGGTTCTGCCTGCGAATGTAGAGTTTACCAGCGGTGGTAATCCGCTTGATAAACATCCAACTTGGAAATTAGTTGATTGTCCAAAATGCGGAAAACAAGCAGAGCGTGAAACTGATACATTTGATACCTTTTTTGAATCTTCCTGGTATTTTGCTGCATTTTGTAGTGAAAATAAATCTATCAATAAGGATGCGTGTAATCGTTTTATGCCTGTGGATTATTATATAGGTGGAATAGAACATGCAATTTTGCACCTGCTTTACTCACGATTTTTCTGCCGTGCTTTAACCAAATGTGGCTATTTTGATATTAAAGAGCCTTTCTCTACTTTAATCACTCAAGGAATGGTCTGCCATGTAACTTACAAAGATGAGGATGGTAAATGGCTATTTCCTGAAGAAGCAAAAAAATTAATTGCGCAAGGCGCTAAGATTCAAGTTGGAAAAGTTGAGAAGATGAGTAAGTCAAAAAAGAATACAGTTGACCCAAACTTTATCATAGAAAAATATGGTGCTGATACTGCTCGCTTGTTTGTGTTGTCCGACACTCCTCCAGAGAAAGATATGGAATGGTCCGATGATGGTGTGGAAGGCTGTTCTCGCTATATAAATAAGTTGTGGCGCATGGTAATGCAGCTAAGACCCATAAATATGCACTATGATAATGAAAATGTGACAGGTAAACTTCTAGAATACAGAAGAAAGATACATAAGCTCTTACACGGACTTACAGATGACTTAGAAAGCTGTAGATTAAACTGTGTGGTGGCAAAATTCCGTGAAATGACGAATTTAATAGCTGAGATAGATATTAGAAACGGAAAATCTCTTATTGATGAAGGTATATGTATATTAATCAGAGTAATCGAACCGTTCATGCCACATCTGGCTGAAAGCCTATGGCAAGAAATAGGAGGTCAACCTTGGCCAAAAGTTGTTGAATCGTTACTGATTGATGATATGGTAACTGTGGCAGTGCAGATCAATGGGAAATTGCGTGCAACAATTGAGGTGGCAATTAATTTACCTCAAGAGGAATTAAAGCAAATAGCAATAGATTCCGTGTCCAATAAGATCGATCAAAACAAAGTTCACGCTATATATACTGTACCAAATAAGGTAGTAAACATAGTTATATAAAAAATCTGTAGCGCATCTTTAATTTCATAGTTATACTTTTTTTGACATGTAGTTATATCTTTTTTAATATAAGGGATATATACTTGTGCATTATATATATTTTTTTATATGAGGAGTTGTATGAAAATGAAGAGATTATACGCTTTAGCTGTGTTGCTCACCTCGTCTTTAGCGAGTGCAGCTGATGGTGTAGCTGATTTAGAAGGTCAGTACTACGCAGGCTTAAACTTTGGTGCTGGATGGGGTGGTGGCTTTAAGATGAAGCCTAGCGTTGTTTTTGGTTATCATCATGACAAAAACTCCAAATTTGAACTTGAGGTTCTCGCTAATATGAGCGATATTGCTAAAGCAACAAGGAAAATAGGGGCTAGCTTGCTGGCAAACTATCGTTTTTATCCTGACCTCGATATCGATCCTGTTAAGCTATACGTCAGCGGAGGTTTAGGTGGATACCTTCAGGTAATACCTTTTGGCTTTAGTAAAGGTATTGTAAGTGCTCCAAGTGTTGGAGGTGGTGATGAAACAGGTGGCGGTGATACAGGCAATAATACAGAAGGCAGCGATAATGCAGAAGGTGGTGAAGGTGGAGCTATAAGTGGAGCTACAGTTTCACCTATTTATGCTAATGAAGAAGAAAAGCCTGAAGGTCTACCTTTAGTAGACAAAGTACTGGGTTTTATTTCCTATAAACTAAAGGTTGGTGTTGATTATGAGATTACTCCACAGATAGTTGGTGCAGTTGGTGTTACCATGGGCGGGCAACTGGGTGATTTAAAAGCGAAACAAATACCAGATGCGGTTCTAGAGGTAGGAGTGCGTTATAATTTTTGATTGAGTTTTAATCTCCAGAATATTGCACCATATTTAATATTTAGATGTGATCTAAAAAATATCTGACCATGAGACCAGCAAACAGAGTTCTCTAGACCCATCTCTGTTGCAAGGAAAGACATATATAGTATGAAGCCCATATGCAGATGAAGAAATTTTTTGCCTTTGCTATATTGCTTACTTCATCTTTAGCAGGTGTAGCAGATGATGTGGCTGATTTAGAAAATAAATACTATGCAGGTTTAAACTTAGGTATTGGCTTAGGTGGTAGCTTAAATGATGATGGCTTTAATGCTAAAATTGCAATTGCAGGGGGAGCTGGTATTGTTTTTGGTTACCATTATGATAAAAACTCTAAATTTGAACTTGAATATTTGTATCCGTTCAGCTAAGCGGTGTGAGAGACGATAGATAGAAGATTTTGAAATGGATTTAACATCCTTTGCCTCCAAGTCAAGTATAACGAGATTATCCGCTCAAGAAACCTGTTTCCTCGTTCCGACTGTGCAAAATATGAATTCTTACGATAGACTACATAATGCCGTATCTGTCGTTCAGCATGATTATTCGTTAATGGAATATTTTTTGGGTCATCTAAAAACCTCCACATCATTGGTTCGGATTTTATAATACCCTTTACTACACGCGAAGATACCATCCCTTCAAGGATATAAGATATCTTTATTAGACAATATTGTATATATCTTTGCAATTCTTTGGCTCGACTAATAAACTTTGAAATATCCATTTCATTATTTAGCAGGTATTTATTGAGTGTAAATAACCCAACGGTTGCATCTTTTAAACAATTTCCGAGACACTTGACTTCCTTGTTACAACTATTTGATATCCTCTCGAAATCCCTTAATAAGTGTGCCCAACAAATTTGTCTTTTTTCATCACTGAAGTGGTTGTAAACTGCCAATCTATCAGTAACTACTAGATTCTTATAATTAGAAAATGTACTATTACTTAAAAACTCTCTCCCTCTTGAATCCGCTAACTTAATAAAGCTTGCTTCATTATTAGTGAACATCCAACACCAACCTTGTTTACCTTTGGTGTAATGGCCGGTTTCATCAATATGCAAAACTTTGCTTGCTTTTACTTCTTCTTCTACTCGTTCATATGCTTCTTTACATTTTCCTTCCTTCGCTATTGGATACACTACCGATACTTATATCTAAGTTAAAGATATCCTTCATAATATTCGCTATTTCTCGCTTTGAATTCTTGTAAAACCCACTCATTGCCGCAATTACTGACTTAACTCTAGGACCAAAGATATCAGGTGTAACTTCTTTAGGTAATTTGCTGCTTTTTCTCTTTCTACACTTACGGCAGCGACCATGCTCTAACTGATATTCTACTACATAAGGCTTAATTTCTGGTAGGTCAACTCTTTGATGAATATACGGCCTTTCTGATATTATAAACTCTCCACCACACTCACATCTATCTGGTAGCTCTATTTTCTCAATTTTGTCTGCTTCCATTTTAGCACGACAACTGCCTTTATGACCAACTTGGCCACCTATTTTCCTATTATTTTCTTGTTCATCTTTTGGTACATCCTTTTTTATTTTGTACAGCTCTTTAGAACTCGGTATTGATGAATTTCTTGAATTAAGGTTAAGCCTTCCTCTTAGCTCAGCAATCTCTGTTTTCAACTTTTTATTTTCTTCCTCAAGTCTGACTACCTTCTGCTCTGAATTTTTGCACAGCTCTATGAGCTTAATAAGCAATTGAAACACCTATTACTATATTATTACCTGTATTTTTATTACTACTACTTTAATATATTGTGTCAATTATTTTTTACCCTTTCCGCTCCGCTGAACGGATACAATAATTAGCTTCATTGTCATTATAAAAGGGTTGGTGGGGGTTGTCAAGGGGTTTTTAGCTCAGTTTTTATGGCTAAAAACTGAATCTACTGGTTTATTTCTGCAGAGTTGCTTTCAATATAATTGTTTGCCTGTTGGATTAACGTATATATCACTTCTTTTACAGGCTTTTCTTTATCAACCATGCCAACGCTCTGACCTGCCATTAAAGATCCCGTTTCAACATCTCCTTCAATTACCGCTCTTCTTAAAGCTCCAGCCCAGAATTTTTCTATTTCAAGTTGCCCATCTTCTTTTGAGATCTGCCCCTTTTGGTATTTATCAATAACTTCTCTTTGGTGCTTCATAAAATCATCGCTTGCTTTGTTGGCTATGGCTCTTACAGGAATCACAGGAAAATCAGCACTTATTTGTACAGAAGACACCGCATTCCGCGCGGCTGACTTAATAAATACTTCCTTAAAATTTTTGTGAGCAATTGACTCATTCGTGCAGACAAATAATGTACCTATTTGACAGCCACTTGCCCCCATTTCTAGGTAATTCACTATCATTTCACCTCTTCCTATTCCACCTGCAACAAACACTGGCACTTGCTCGTTTTTAAAGTTAGGCAATATTTCTTGTGCGAGAACTGAAGTGCTAACTGGCCCTATATGTCCACCTGCTTCCATCCCTTCTATGATTAATGCATCTACCCCCATTTTCGCTAACCTCTTTGCAAGGCTTAACGACGGTGCGAAACACATTACTTTAGTACCTACATTCTTGATTTTTTCTATACTAGACTTTGTTGGTAGTCCCCCGGCAAGTACTATATGGCTTACTTTCGTTTCAATACACACATCTATCAACCCGCTCAAGTTTGGGTGCATAGTAATTAGATTTACGCCAAACGGTTTGCTAGTTAATTTCTGCGTCTCTACGATTTCTTTTTTCAGTAAGTCTGGAGATATGGCACCGCATGCAATCACACCAAAACCACCAGCGTTTGAGATTGCCGAAACTAAATTTCTTTCTGAAACCCAGCTCATAGCACCACCCATTATCGCAAATTCACTACCGAGGAAACTCGTTCCTTTTTTCCAGAGGCTACTTAACATATAATCTATATAATGCGTTTAAAAATGTTTTGTTTGTCTATAAATGTGTGTTTTAAAGCAGCAAGTATATGCAAGGTTATAAAGAATATTATAAAGTATGCAAGCATCGAATGTAGTCCATTGGCTGCATTAGCTAGCTCTTTGTTTTTACTGATTAACAAAGGAATATAAAAAGGATATTTAATCTTTATACCAGAAGCAGAAGACATGACATAACCAGACATCGGTATCAGTATCATTAAAAAATATAAACAAAAGTGCACTGTTTTGCTCGAATTGATCTCAAATCGAGAGAAATTTGCTGGAAGTGGCGGAACGCAGGTAAAGACACGAAAAAATATACGTACTGCGACTAATCCAAGGATAGTGATACCACAAGCCTTATGAATAGCATATATGCTGAATTTAATTTCACTGCTAATCGGTAAGCTTTTCATGTAAAACCCAGAACAAAGCATAACAATGATAAAAACAGCCATTAACCAATGGATAACCCTTAACCCTAAATTATATTTTTCCATTTTGAAAGTAGAACTTATATATAGTAGAAAAACTATTTTTCAACCAAAATAATTTATACAAAATCTTGCTGCCTTAATCAACATTCGCGCACGTAAACATAGACCCATAGAAATCAAGCGGCTGCTAAACGAGGCTAAAAACCACTTGACAAATTTGGGTAGGGTCAAGGACTGGCGCGCCTATTGATGGCTATTCCATCACATTCATGATGGCCATATGTCTAGGAGATACAAGTTCTTTATATTCCACAGCTTGTTTTACCACTTTACTGAGCGCTTTGCTCCTGTTCTGCATTTTATAGTTTATGTTAATTACACTTGCCTTTTTTAAAAGGCATGTTTTCATTAAACAAGCAAACTGTATTTGATCCGTTTCTTAAAGTAAACACAGAGCCTACTCTTTCGATTATAAGATAATCATCAACTGTACGAAAATTTACTATAGATTCGTACCCTGCGGGGTCAACCATAAAAACCGCTGGAAAATTGGAACTTGTCTTGTTGAATTGTAGATATGTGAATTTTCCGTCATCAAAGACTTTAGTTGGTATTATTGATTGGCTGCCCTTAACGTGTGAAATGGAATAATTAAAATTTAAGCCTTTTTTTACAACCTCAATATCATTTATATCAGGAATAGTGGTATGACTAGTTTGTGCAAGGATGTCACCATTATTGGTTGCGAAGATTTCGTCACTATTAAATAGTGGATAAAGAAACCTTACTTCATATGCTAACCTTGGATCATCTAGTCCAGTTGCTTCCTCAGCGTGAAGTTCAAAGTAATAAACTCTTTTATTAGTAATTACGGTTGCATTAGTATCGGCGATATCATCTATAGGTTTAATAAATAACCTGTTACCTTGAGGAACGAGCTGCCAACCGGTTGGATCACCCATTGAAAGGTTTTGTATTTCTTCACCTGGTTCAAACAGTATGCTGGATTGGTAACCATAAAAACATGTGTACTTATGTATAGCCTGTGGATTATAATTCATTACCTTTATGTGATTATCTGCAGCTATTGAACGTGGTTCCTGTTTTGCGAGTGCATCGCCACTACAAAAAAAACAATAGCACGGCAAACAATAAGTTAATCATAACATTAAAATTATACACCAACCATCATTTTATCATTGAGAAGCATTCACTGCAACTGTTAAGGCTTCAAACTCACCGATTAAAGTTCTTATGTCTTTTGGTAGATCAGATTTGAATTCTACATATTCGTTACTTTTTGGGTGGTATAATCCTAGCTTATAGGCATGTAATGCTTGTCTGTTAAAGGTGCGAATAAAATCAGAATTTTTGGCATGTTTTGCACTTTTGCTACTATTTTTCCCGTAAACTTGGTCACCAACAATAGAATGGCCTATGTGGCTCATATGTACTCGAATTTGGTGTGTCCTACCTGTTCCTAAAGTGCATTTAACCAGGCTTGCTTGTCCCACAACTTTCTGCACTGAATAATGAGTGATTGCCAATTTTCCCGTTGTTTTTGTCACGCACATCATTTCTTTATTACCACGCTTTGGAGCAATATAGGTCTTTATTGTTCCTTGTTGAGTGAGAAATGTTCCCCAGACTACTGCTAAGTATTCCCGCTTTATTTTACGATTTGATAGTAATTCAGACAAAAAACTATGGGCTTCCTCATTTTTTGCAATTACCATTAGCCCGCTAGTATCTTTATCGAGTCTATGAACAATTCCTGGTCTTACGTGGGTTTTACCAAGGTGAGCGATGACTGCATTCAAAAGCGTATCATTATTTGTCCCAGCACCTGGATGTACCGTTAATCCGCTTTGTTTACTCAGAACTATAATGTTCTCATCTTCATAGATAATATCAAGTTTTATGTCATAATTAGACTCAATTGACGTGAATATGTCAGGTTGAACGAGATGTACTATATACTCTTCACCTGATTTTACTATGTGATCATTATTAATTATCGGTGTGCCAAGTAATTTTACCTGCTCATTCTGTATTAGTCTTTGAGCTTTACTGCGTGACATGTTGCATTTTTCAGCTATATAGGTGTCTAACCTTAATTTTTTCTCATCACTATTAATGTTTAAGGTTACTTCTAAGTGGTCTATAACAACTACCCCGCGCAAGCTACTTTAAATGCTGCTTGAATATTTTGATCTACAAAATCAACTTTTGTACTAGGAAGATCACCTTGTTTTTTAATATGGCAAATTGTCTGGGAACCGTCTTTCCAGTGTATTATTATCTTGTTGTTAAAATTCCGCAACGTCGTCTTTTCTCCCAGCTTAATGGATTCTAATATGTAATATAAAAATTCACTTGGCTTGCCGTTGATTTTTTCTTGCCGTTCATCTGTTTTTTCTTGTTCCCTATTTATCTTTCCTTGCTCAGCAAGCTCTTTCTCTAAGTCTTTTTCTCTTTGTGTTAATTCGTTACTTTCTTTTTGTAACTCCAGAGCTTTAACCCTTTTACGTCGTTCTTTTACTTCACTTTCTAATGGATTAGCGGTGTTATCTTCATTTTCGGAAGGAGAACTACGACCATTATCAGGTATAGTAGTGTCATTTTTAGTTTTGGAACCAGATCCAGTTGTTTGCTCATCCTCTTTGTTTTGAGATCGTATACTCGGCCATACCCATGAAATGCACGCTTTCAGGGTCAAGTTATTCACAGTATTTGTTACTGCAACTGCTGCATCTTTAACGGCATTTGTTGTACCATTAGCATCTATTGTATTCAATTCTTCCTTTACACTTTTTTCAATCCCCTTAAACAAACAATTCGCGTCTTTTCTTGCTCCATCAACATTTCCTTTTATATTTTCCCCTACATCATTAAGCACTTCTTCAACCTTAGCCTTTGCGGGTTTTAGAAAGCTATTATCAACTAACTTCAATATTTGTGATTGAACATCATTCTCCTCTTTACTTTCAAATTTGTTTTCCATTACTGATACAACACTACCTTTTCTACATGGAAGTAGAATATCTAAGTTATTGAATTTTTTAACAGTATTGCATGCGTTATTTACTTCATTACTTTTTAATTTGCTTAATGTTATGTATATACCAACGATAGTAATAATGCCTACTGCTGCAATAAAAGTCCATTCTTTCCAACCTCAGACATGAACAAAGCCGAATTTTGCCAATGCACCAGCTACAATTAGACCACTAAGTACATATGGCACAGTAAGCAGAATAATTTTATTCCTGTTCTCTTGTCTTTTGTTTTCCAATGTTTCTCCCTGTTTTTCGGAAATTGGTAAAACTATAGAAAAATTTTCTTTTTTGTTGCCTATAAGGCTCGTGTCTGGAACAATCTCTATTGTTGATGCATTCTGAGCAATCTCATTTATTCCATCACTTTCTCCGCCTCTAATCTTTATATCTATTGTATTCTTACCATTTTTTATTTCATCTTTGATCTCTTGTTTATGTATATGTTTTATAACAAGAGAAACTAATAAAATTATTCCAAGAATAACAGAAGCAAGAGCATAGGCCGGCATTAATTGTGAATTATAGATGTCTGTGATATAACTCAAATTATTATGAGTTATTATTACCGCAGCAATATAAGCAAAAGAAAATTGAAGCCAAGTATTAACAGCCGCTATAGGTAGAGTGTTATTTACAGAATATTTCTTTGTTGCACGCCACATTTGGGTAGGGTACCCAATAACATCATCTATTTTGGTGTTACTGTGATTTAGATTAATACTTAAAGGATTTCCTTTAGCATCTGAAAACATAAACTTTCTTATATCTTAACTAAGTTAATTATGTATTATTAACACTTTAAAATCAAGCTTTTTGACTCAAAGACACGTGCCAAGGTCGGTTAGAACGCACTTTATTAATCTTTATGTCACTATTTGTCAGCCAAATTGAATGTGCACCATGTGTTTTTAAATTAGTATACCTGATAGTTTTAGTGTTACAAACTGGATAGGCAAATTTACTTAATTGAATTATTAAATCAACTTTATCACAATTTTCTATATCTTCTTTTTTATAAGCAAACAATACTGATTTATTATTCCCTTTATTATATATGCAGCCATACTTTGGCCTTTTGTCTGAGTTATTGTATTTGGCGTGATTCAAAATTTGACTCTGCCCGTTTTGCTTTGCCCACGTTCTGACAACAAAGTTCCTATTTTTTCTAGTGAGAGAATATAGTAAGTTGTCATTTTCTTTTACAGCGATATTGTCAGCACTGACTAGAATATCAGGAGTTCTATACACAGCGCTGAAGAAAATACCCAGCACAATAAAGAAAATTCCAAAGAAGCGCCAATTTCGCTCCCACAAGCACAGCCACAACAACCCAAATGTTATGATAATAATTGATGATGCAGGAAAAGTGCGAATAGGGATAATCAAATACTTAAGACTGGCGATTGCATTTGTTATATACAAAACACTGTCAATTGGACGTTCTATAAATGGTGCTATAATCCACTCAATACCTAAAGGAATTAACAAAACATAAATTATTCCAAGTGGAATGATAACTAATGTAACTATTGGTATAGCAACTAAATTTGTGATGATGCCACTGATTGAAAGATAGTTAAAATTGTATATTGTATACGGAACAGTCGCTAAACTTGCTATTACTGAACTGATCATTATTGATACAAAATATTTTATTATTTTTATTTTGAATAATTTGTTAGCATTAATCTGATAACTAGCAACCAGTGCCAAAACAGCGGAAAATGACATCTGAAAGCCTGGCTTTAAGATTGCTTCTGGTTCTACTATGAGTATCACTGAGGCAGCAAACGCAATTGCTATTAATCCTCGGTATTTCCTCTCTATCATTATTGCAATAAGTACCAAGATCACCATAATATACGCGCGCTGAGCAGAAATTTGCATACCAGTGATCAATAAATAAAACGTGGTTGGCAAAATAGTAAGAAATGCGGATATCTTCTTGGTGTTATACTTAAGGGTCAAAGTTTCAGATGTTGCAAATAAATTACGAAATACTATAAAAAATAGACCAGCAATAAATGATAGATGTAAACCAGATATAGCAAACAAATGTGCTATGCCTGAATTCCGTATCGCATCCATAGTTTTTTGATCTATTCCGTCTTTTTTACCAATCAGTAACGCGGAGATTATGTCCGCATGTGGTTTTTTGATGTTTCGCTGCAGATTTTCATAGATATATTGACGGAGAGATTCTATATACTCTTGAAATTTCCTTGCTTCAGCCTTTTTATATAGAGCTACTTTATTTGTTGCGAAACCTGTAGCACTTATTTTCTGGTAATATGCTATTCTTGCGAAGTCATATGCGTACTCTGAAGGTGCAATTTTGGGAGGAAAAAGCTTTGCTGATAATTTTACTTGATCACCTATTCTAATACCTTTTTCCACTTTCGTTCTAACTGATATTCTTATGTTATCTAAAGCAATGTGGGCAGTTTGAGTGAAAGGGGAGGTGGTGGAAGGCTCTAGCAAGAATTGTTTGTATGAGCCCTTGTCGTTAATATCCTTCACTGTAGCAACCATATCTTTTACGTACTTCTCTTTGTCGAGAATTTGAGTGTCAACTAAAGCTGTTCTAAGCTTGCTGGCTGTAAATCCTATGAGCACTGCAATTAAAGCGATACATAACATCGCGTACCTTTTATACAATATTGCAATCAGAATTAGTGTAGGTAAGAGCAGAAGAAAAGCAGACATAGTAAAAACGCAGCTTGGTTCAGAACTTAAAGAGAAATAAATTAAGATTCCTACACACTGAAAAACAGGAAACCACAGTATCAAGTTATATTTTTCATTGCGTAGGTTATTGCGTATATAACTAACTATTATGTCAAGGAAAGTTAATAAATACACAACTATGGGGTGATTTTATTCTTTTATTTTCTATTATTGTATATATAATAACTAAATAAACAACGACGCGGGATGGAGCAGCTCGGTAGCTCGTCAGGCTCATAACCTGAAGGTCGTAGGTTCAAATCCTACTCCCGCAACCATTTTTATAGCTGTACGAACATTGAACTGCCAAACTCTAGTAGCCCCTTTCTTGTCATTCCAATGCCTTCAATGATGTCATCCCAGTACTGGGATCTCATTCCAGTCATCCTTCTCCTGTCATCCAAGTAGCCTCTTTCTTGTCATCCCAGTACTGGGATCTAGTGTAGTGATAAATATTTAAAAAATTTACTAAATCAAAAAAAAGGCAAAAGAATCCCCGTGGGTGGCTAGTTATTTACATTTAACTTTCAAACATGGCGTTCTCTTATTCTAAACGTCTAATAACTGCGACTCAGCCGCTTTTGAGCTACAATTAGTCTCAATTATAAACGTTAAGAAATTTACTAAACAGAAAAAAAGACAAAAGAAACCTAGGGCAGCTAGTTATTCACTATCATTTTATCAGTTGGCGTTTTTTAATCTTTTTAAGCGCCCAAATAGGCGCAATTTACAGCACTAGTCGATAATGTAGACAACAATGTAAAAGACATGAGGTGCACATAATGCAAAAAATTAAACATGAGACGCCAGATATACTAAGTTTTTTTGTCGTTTAATCTGTACAGAGAAGATAAATAATTAGCTTCATTGTCATTATAATGAGATTGGCGGGGGTTGTCAAGGAGTTTTTAGTCCCGTTTCTGTGGTTTGAAAAATCTAAAGCTACTGGATGTTCTTACTGTTTAAAGCAGCTCCACAAAATCTCTCCACTCAGAAACATTAAAACATGTTTTTAAACTTTTGCCAAAACCCTGGTTTATTATCATTAACCTTTATGAATGCTACATTTAAACTGTATTTTGGATCATTTGGCACATCATATCTAATGTTAAGCGCTGAAACTTTGTTGTTATTATAAGTACAAATATCATCATACGATAACTTTGTCGTGTAGCACTTTACACGCTTTTGCTTGTCATACACTATAGAACCTGATTCCCCTTCTAGTTCTACAAATTTAGCTTTTTTCTGACATTCTTTTATTTTTATCAAATCCTTATCCAGTAATATTGAAACAGGCAG
This sequence comes from Wolbachia endosymbiont of Atemnus politus, assembly GCF_013309895.1. NCBI lineage: Bacteria > Pseudomonadati > Pseudomonadota > Alphaproteobacteria > Rickettsiales > Anaplasmataceae > Wolbachia > Wolbachia endosymbiont of Atemnus politus. The sequence continues at coordinate 21,024 of NZ_JAAXCS010000002.1, forward strand.
CGTATTCCCAGCATATTCTTTAGCTAAATTTTCACTTTGAGGATACATCTTTATCTCCCTGCCATAATGCGAATCCATAAAATTGTCAGTATAGAACTTAGCATGTACACACTCATTAGTGGCATAAGGCACACCGCCATAATTGCATTGAACTTTATAGTCCCCTACTCCGTTATTATGAAAAAATCATGAACGGTAGTATAACTACCAGCAGCATCATTTATGTAATCCATTACTGAACCCTTAAAACTTTTAATTTATCGTACTATATGTAATTACATCAATCAACTAGAAAACTTTTTTTAAGTGTTTAGGGAATATATTGATAAGATTGTAACATCCGCATCTCCCAATTTTTCAAATACTGCTGGACTAATTCAGGATAGTTTTCAATAATTAATAAATTTTCAGCATTCCCTTTTTCAGCTGTCTTACTGAGGTTAAACGACCCTGTAATAACCTTTTGATTATCGATAATGATTACCTTATTATGAGCAATTTTTGGCTTATCATCAATCCAAACTGGTATTCCACTTGCAAACAATCCATTTATTACACTGTATTTTGAGTGGAGCTGCGATTTGTCTAAGATAACTCTAACATCGACACCACGTTCTTTAGCATTAATCAAAGATTTTGCGACTGTGCCAAGAGTAAATGTATATTCCTGAACTAAAATAGATTCCTTAGACCGGTCTATCTCACTTATTATCGGTATAGCACAATCTTCCTCAGGTGAGAAGCAAACCGTAGCTTTTGGGCATGGCGAAAATACGTGACCCGTATAGTAATACAAAGAAACACATGCCAACAGAAATAAAAGATATAAAAGCCTCACAACTCACCACCTGAATATATGGTGATAAGCTATATCATAGTTTAATTATCTGTCAATCCATATTCCTCCCACTTTTCCGTAATTTTTCTTACTATTTCCTCATTCATTTCAATTTTCTTTCCCCATTCTCGTTTGGTTTCAGGTGGGATTTTATTTGTCGCATCAAATCCCATTTTACCTCCAAGGCCACTTTCAGGAGAGGCAAAATCTAAATAATCAATTGGTGCATTCTCTATCATAATTGTATCACGCACGTGGTCCATTCTCGTTGATATTGCCCACATTACCTCTTTCCAATCACGTATATTTATATCATCGTCAACAACTATAATAAATTTTGTGTATAAAAACTGTTTTAGAAAAGAGAGTATGCCCATAACAACTCTTTTCGCGTGTCCGGGATAAGATTTTTTTGATCGACACTACTGCTATTCTATAGGAACAACCTTCTGGCGGTAGATAAAAATCCACTATCTCTGGAAATTGATTGATAAGAATGGGCACAAAAATTTCGTTGAGTGCTTCACCAAGAATCGATGGTTCATCTGGTGGCTTGCCAGTAAAAGTGCTGAGATAAATTGGGTTTTTACGCATTGTAATTGCCGTAATGTCAAATTCTGGAAATTGCTCAACAGAATTGTAGTAACCGGTGTGATCTCCGTATGGCCCTTCATCTTGGTATCTATCCAAACTTACATAGCCTTCCAAAACGATTTCCGCGTGAGCCGGCACTTGAAGTGGTATAGTTTTACAGTTTACAAGTTCAAGCGGCTTCCTTCGCAGCAGTCCAGCAAATTGGTATTCTGACAATGTTTCTGGTACTGGGGTCACCGCGGCAATAAGCGTTGCAGGATCACTACCGATCACAGCAGCAGCAGGAAATTTCATATCCTACCTCTTCTCCTTCCAACGTTTATGGTGACCTGCTCCTCCACGATGTGCAAGCCAGCGCATTAGAGTCGTTTTTTATCCACGACCTGCATACGATATATTCCAAGATTGAAATTATCTTGTTTGTCTTTTGTTGGGCCTTTTGTTACTACAACCGGCCAGGTGATTAGCGGTGCAGGCTCATTTGGCCAGCATGTTTGAATAGGTAGCAAGCCAAGATCTACTTCATCTCCAGTTAGCACCACCTCTTGACATGGAGCCTTCTTTACTACCTTACTTCGCATTGATAACACGACTTTTAACAGAGGAAACATTTTTATTGCATCCTTAAAGTTCCTTGGTGGCTCAGGAGACTGCAAAAATGCTAGAAGCTTACCAAGATCCCTCAATTCATTAGGATTTATACCAAGCCCCGATGCAATTCTTTCAATAGTGCCAAATAAATTTACCAGAACTGGAATCGTGCTTTTACCATTTTCTGTGACAACATTTTCAAAAATTATAGCTGGTCCCTTGTTTGACAAGACTCTACGGTGAATTTCTGTCATTTCAAGAACAGTTGAAACCTCTTTCTTAATCCTAATTAGATCTTTTTTTTCTTCTAAGGCTTTAATGAAGTCGCGTAAGTTGTTGTACATAGCTCAAAACAAGTCTTCCAGCGTAATTACATGATATATCGTATCTTTTAGATATTGGTTCTCAAAAGCTCCATTTGCAGCAATTAATACCCAGAATATCTGTTTTTTTGACTTCGCTTTTTCTCTATAAACTGTTTCTTTTCTCTTTAATTGTTCAACAAATTCCTTTGTTACTGCATAAGGTTTATCGCTATACTTTATTTCACACAGCATTGTACATCCATCTTCTCGATCGAAAACTAGATCTATTTGAGCACCAGATTCTTTAATGTTAATCTATGGGTGATATTGCCAATCTCCACATATGACTGCTATATGCTCTACATTTAATTTCCTTCTAATTACATTAGCGTGTTTAAAACACACTGCTTCAAATGTTTGCCCTGTCCATGTTTGCCAGGCTGGTTTCTTTATTGCTAGCTCCCAATAGTGAGCATCACTTATTATTGCCCTTTTTGTTACTTCCTTAACCGGTTCAATCCACGTTAAATAAAATAATACATATTCGTCAATTATTCTGTAATATACTCCTCTTTTCGCTTTACTCAGTGGTAAAAAACCACCAATAAATCCTGCTTCTTCTAAACTCCTTAATCTAGTAGTTAAGCGACCACCTTCAGCGACTTTAGTTACTTTTATAAGTTCTTTTCTACTGATCCCTTTTGGCTTTTTTGCAATTGCACGAATAATGTTTAGATATGTCTCTGGCTCTTCATACAAAGAATGGAATAACATATCAAATTCATCAAATAGTAAACCATCCTCCTGAAAGCAGATCACATTAATATTTTGTGCTGCCGATAATCCTTTACTTACCTCCTTAAGATAATGTGGTATCCCTCCCATAGCCATATAGACCTGTAATATTTGCTGGCGATTAAGGTTGACTTCTAAATATCTTAGATATTCTTTAGTTTTGCGCAAGTTAAAAGGCTGCAAAGGTATTTTTGTAGTAATACGATTATGTAACCCCCCTTTACTATAAATTAAATTCTCTAACATCCAAGAAACCGCTGAACCACAAACAATCAAGATAAGTTTCTTTCGGTATGTCCAACGGGTATTCCAAAAATATTCTAATGCTTTTAGAAAACCAGATTTTTTTGTAGCTAGCCATGGTAGTTCATCAAAAAATAAAACAACTTGTTCATTCTCATGTGTGTTATCAATAGCAAGTGTTAACTGTTGTAATGCATCCATCCAATTTCCATCCAATCACTGGACCTTAGGAAAGCCTTCGACAGTGCAGCCATGAAGCTTTGTTACATGCCCTAAGGTCCAAGGGCTTGCCTGAGAGCTTCATCAATTATATCTCTTCCTTGTATGCCAACAATTCCATCAAGTTGTGCTTTAGGGACAAGGAATTGATATTCTTCTATGTGTCCTCTCCGTCTCGGAGATTGACGACTATGGTGCGCCACTTGGTACGTGATGAAGCCAGTCTTGTGCAGGTGGAATATGAATGGTTGGTCCAGTCCTTGATGTTGTCAAACCAGGTCAATCTCTGTCTTCCTCTTGATCTTGTACCCTCAATTCTTCCTTCCAAAAGTAGCCTTTGAATGTCATTTTTACGGATTATATGACCAAAATATCTGGTTTTTCTTTGCATTATGTGATTCATTATTTCTCTCTCAACTCCAGCCATCCTCAACACATCTTCATTGGTAATTCGTTCTTCCCAAGACACATGCATTGCTCTTCTAATAGTCCACATTTCAAATGCTTTGATTCTCTTTCTGATGTTTTTGCCCATTGTCCATGTTTCCATGCCATAAAGGGCAATTGGCCAGATGTAGCACTTGATTAATCTCAATCTTGTCTGTAAGGAGAGTTCTTTTGAGGTAAATAAGGATTTTCTTTTCATGAAATGTGTTCTGGCAAGGTTTAATCTTCGCTTTATTTCTTGATTACATCTTCCATCTGAACTGATGCAATGACCTAGGTAAATATAGCTACTGACATTTTCTATTTTATTTTCATCAGCTATTAGGGGTGAACTTGAAACTAATTTACTTTTTGAAATTATCATTGATTTAGTTTTTTTATAATTTATTTGAAGGCCAAAATTTTTTCCCCTAGAGTTTACTTCATCTAGCAAATTTTGTAGGTTTTCAAATGAATCAGATATTAAAACTGTGTCATCTGCATATCTAAGGTTTGTGATGTTCCTGCCTCCAACAACTATGCCACTGAAAGAATCAAGGTCTTTAAAAATTTCTTCACTATATAAATTAAACAAAAGTGGCGAAAGTACACAGCCTTGCCTGACACCTTTACCAATTTTGAAGTAATCTGACAGTTCTGAATCTATTTTAACAGCTGACTTTTGATTATTGTAAAGATTTATTAACAACCTAAGATCTTTTCCATCTATTGTAGATTTGCTTAAAATGTCAAAAAGCCTTTGATGATCCACATTATCAAAAGCTTTTGTGTAATCAATGAAACAGATATAAATATCTTTGTTTACTTCCAGTCCCCTTTCTATTATTGATCTAAAGTTGAAAATGCTCTCCCTGGTACCTTTATCTTTTTGAAAGCCAGTTTGAGTGTCACTAATTTCATTTGTTTTTTGAGTGATTCTATTCAATATAATTTTTAAAAGAATTTTTGTCATATGGCTCATAATGCTAATTTGTCTAAAGTCATCACATTCTAAGGAATTAGGTTTTTTAGGAATATTTATAAATATTGATTTGCAAAGGTCATCAGGAAGTTGGCCACTATTGTAAATCAAATTAAATATATCAACTATTTCATTAATAAGGCTTACTTCAAATGTTTTTAGCATTTCAATAAAAATTTGATCAGGTCCAGGTGTCTTGCCAGATTTCATTTGTTTAATTGCATGCATAACTTCTTCTTTAGTTATTGTAGGCCCATCTAGATTGTAATCAATATTAATATTTTCCACTCTGCCTTTATATAAATTTTTTATGTGGGTTGTCCATCTATTAATAATTTCATTCTTTTCTAGTAGCACATTTCCTTTAGGGTCCTTTATTCCTCTGTTTCCGTTGTATATTTTTTTCTTTCCTGTAAGTTCCTCAATTTTTCTGAAAACATTGTAGTTGTTATTTTGTTTTTGGAGATCTTCTATTTCTTTACATTTATTATTATACCATTCTTCTTTGGCTAATCTGCACCTGTATTTGATGTTCTTGTTTAAATAATGATATTCTGGTCTATTTTTGTTTTTATATCTTTTTCTTAGTTTCATAAGATTTAGAATTTCTTCAGTCATCCAATCTTTTTTGTACTGACTAGTCCTTTTACTCAAAGTTACTTCTGCTGCCTCTTTTAGTGTGTTCTTTACATTAAGCCATTTCAATTCAATTAAATTAGGATCAGAAATGGATGGGAGATTGGTGGAATTTTCATTTAATATTTCAAATCTATTTTTGACCTCAATGGTGAATTTTTCTAAAGTGTCTGTATCTTTTAATTTTCCAATGTCGAATATGTTTGGTTCTTTTCTTTTTGTAACTCTTTTCAATTTGATATTTAATTTAGAGACTACAGGATTATGATCAGAGCTAATATCTGCACCTGGGTAAGTTTTGGTTTGAATTAAGCTGTTTTTGAATCTATTTTTAATGAGGATATAATCTATTTGGTTTCTTATTGTATCATCTGGATTTTTCCAGGTATATAACTTACGGGGATGATGCTTGAAAAGTGTGTTTGCTACTACTAATTCATTTTCGCTGCAGAATTGTATAAGTCTTGATCCTCTTTCATTTCTTTCTCCCAAACCATACTTTCCTATTAAGTTTTGATACGGCTTATTTCCAATTTTTGCATTAAAGTCACCCAAAATTATCAAGAAATCTTGACTTTTCAGGTGCTTTAATGCAGATTGTATTTTTTCATAAAATAATTCAATTTCATCATCATCGTGGTCAGAGGTTGGAGCATAGACTTGCAGTATAGCAAGGTTGAAGGGCTTGGCTGCAATTTTTGCTAGGATCATTCTGTCATCAATAGGCCACCATCCCAGCAAACATTGAGCCACTTTCTTTTTCATTGCAATTCCCACTCCTCTTTCATGCCTATCACCTCCAGAGTAGAAGAACTCGTATCCCTTTCTGGTGATCTTTCCACATTCTGTCCACCTCACCTCGCTAATACCTGCAATGTCTATGTCCATTGAATGTAGCTCTTCAACAAGGTTGTCCAGCTTACCTGGTTGAAAAAGTGTGCGGACATTCCAAGTTGCAACTTTTAAGACTTGGCCTCTTGTGTTAAAGGAGAATTTGTCTGATAAAGACCTTCCCGAGGGCTTTGAGCTCCGCCAGTGCCGGTCCCAAGCCCGGATCAAAAAGGAGGAGGGGGAGGAGTAACAACCTCGTTAAAAAACCTAGGTTCAGCTGGCCCGGCTGATAGCACCTAGTAAGGGTCCCTACCTGGGGTTACAGGCGAAGACAATGGCGGAAGATCCTCTTTATGGACAACGGCAAGTCTTCTCACCTTCTTGCTTGACGTCTGTTCTCCATGTTAGGAGCGGTCAAGAACGGCGTCTGTTCTCCATGTTAGGAGCGGCCGATTTCATAATAAAGGCATGCTTGGAGGCCTCAAGATGGCAGCCCCACCACCAAGCTAGACTGCAGTTGGCCAGTAACCAGCTCAGTTGAACCACTTCTTACTACAAAGACTCATAGACGTGATAAAAGGACAGCACCTCCGGAGGATGGACCAGCCTGGAATTCAACATCGAAAAGGACACGGAACAAAAAAAGGCAAAACAACGGAAAAACTCCCACTGGAAAATAGCTACTTGGAATGTCCGAAGCATCCACCACAAACTTCAAGAACTGGATCAAGCCTTAGAGGAGCGAGGAGTACAAATAGCAGTGATCACCGAGACAAAGAAAAAACAAAAAGGAACTGATGAATCCGAAAACTACATTTACATCTACAGCGGTGTGAAGAAAGAAGAAAGGGCAAAATCTGGAGTGATGATATTTGTCCATAAGCAATTAAGGAAAAATATCATCCATTATAACTACTGGAGTGACAGAATAATAGAAATAAGATTAAAAATTAACAGAGGATACCTAACAATAATTGGCGTATATGCTCCAGAAGAAGGTAGAATAGAAGACTCCGACGAATTTTATAAACAACTACAGAGAATTAAGGATAAAATAAACCCAAATGATCACTTATTAATTATGGGCGACCTAAATGCAAGAATTGGCAATACCCCACATAGACCGAACATTGGAAATGTAGGTGAACCAACCTGCAACAGAAATGGAAACATTCTCAGAGATTTCACACTATACAATAATTTAAAAATAATGAACTCACAATTTAAACATAAGGATATTCATAGATTTACCTGGGAAGCGAGAGGATATAAGAGCATTATCGACTATATAATTTCCAATATGAAAATGTCTGAAATGATAATAGATACAAGAGTATTTAGAGGATCAGAGATAGATTCAGACCATCATTTGTTAATTGGAAAAATCAAATGGACACCAAGATGGAAAAAAACTAATAAATTAAGCCAAAATACAAAATCAGAACACTACAGAGTCAGTTTGCTAGAGGATGAAAGCATTAAAGGCCTTTATCAGAAAAGAATTGAAGAATGGATGAGGGAGAGAGAGGAAGTCAGAAGCATAGAAGAAGAATGGACTAATCTGAAGACTATTATAGACAAAGCTGCTAAAGAAAGTCTGGGAATGAAGAGGAGTTGGATGAGAAAAAGAGGAATTAGGAACTGGGATGATGAGATAAAACATGTAATTGAAGAAAAGAAGAAGGCTTATAGAAATTGGCTGAATCAAAAAACAATTGAGTCAAAAATAGAATATAACAGGAAAAGAGCATTAGCAAAACAAGCATGCAGAAAGAAAAATAGAGAATCATGGGATCATTTTGTAACAAAACTTGAAAGAGATTGCACTTTAAAAAGACCTAATACATATAAAATCCTAAAAAGTTTAAATAGAGAAACTAAAGAAAATGCAGATATTAACATCATCAAAACCGATACCTGGCTAGATTACTATCAGAAGTTGTGGTATGATGAAGATGAACATCTTACAGCATTTCATTACAGCAGCACAATCCAAACTGAACATATAACAATGGAAGAACTGAAAGATGCAATAAATCAAACTAGAACAGGAAAGTCTCCAGGAGAAGATGGAATATATGCAGAGTTGATTAAATATGCAGGAACACAATTTTATAGAAGACTACTTAACTTTTACAACCTAATATGGAATGAGGGAATATGTCCACAAGACTGGAACAGAGCTCTAATAATCCCTATACACAAACGAGGACCTAAATCTGACTGCAATAATTACCGAGGCATAAGCTTACTTAATACTGGTTATAAGATCTATGCTAAAATCCTGAATAATAAATTGAGAAGCATAACAGAATCAAAACTTGGTGAAGAACAAAATGGTTTTAGAAAGGGAAGATCTTGTATAGACCCAGCATTTACCCTGAAAATTCTAATAGAAAAACACAGAGAGTTTAACATTGAGACTCATATAGCTTTTATAGACTACATTAAGGCCTTTGATAAAGTCCTCCGAGGCAAACTTTGGGATATACTAAAAGAATTAGAAATTCCCTCAAACCTTCACAAAGCAATAGTTAATCTATATCAAGATAATAAAATAGCAATAAAAAATAATGGCAAAATTTCAGATTGGAAACCTATTAACAGGGGAGTACGCCAAGGGTGCCCTCTTTCCCCACTTTTATTCAATTTATATATAGAGAGCATATTAAAGAAATGGAAAGAAATAAACACAGGAGGTTTTAAAATTAACAGAAAAATAAATCTAAATACACTACTTTTTGCAGACGATCAAATAATAATAGGAAATAGTGAAACCGAATTACAAAGGTCAATTTTCAAATTAACTAATATAATTAAAGACTACGGAATGGAAATTTCAATAGAAAAAACAAAAGTGATGGCCTTCTTGGGCAATGATCCAGTACGAAGTAAAATAGTTATTAACAATAGAATAGTTGAACAAGTAAACAAGTTTAAATATTTAGGATGTACCTTATCATACGAAGATGAAATAGATATAGAAATAAAACTAATGAATTATACAAAAATTACAGGACTCATCAACAAAGTTTTCAAACCCAATCAAGTACAAAAACATACAAGAACCAGAATATACAACACAATAGCCAAACCAACTTTACTATATGGGAGTGAAACCTGGACTCAAAAAAAAGAAAGATGAATCAAGGATTACAGCCGCAGAAATGAGATTTTTACGTAAAA
>NZ_JAAXCS010000020.1:0-15780 GCF_013309895.1 Wolbachia endosymbiont of Atemnus politus
CTTGGTGAAGCTCCCAACATGTTTACCGTTGAAGGCATTTATATTCTAAATTTTTAGCCTCATATTAGAAAAGATAATTGGAGAATATGAAATGATATTTGGCTGGAAAGCTCAACATAGTCATCATAGATTTCCCAGCAAAGGGGGCATCCGATACAGTACCGACGGAAGTATAGATGTAGCAAAGGATATTTATAATCCTAAAGGCATCTTCCCCAAAGAGCTGGAAAACTATCGATTTTCTGGAACAGACGAATACAAAAGGGAAAACCTACTTCATGAGAAATGCGACAATCTCATTCCTGTAGCGGTCGAAAAGGCCATCACTACAAGCAATGCTAGCAAGCTCAACTGTAAGACCATCGCTGAAGATGCCAATGGCCCTAACACTCCTGCCGCTGACAAGGTGCTTATTGGTCGTAATATTCTCATCGTCCCCGATCTGTACATTAATACCGGAAGTGTTACTCTGTCTTACTTCGAGTGGCTCAAGAACCTGAATCACGTGAGCTACGGCCGGATACATTTCAAATATGAAAGGGAATCTAACAACCTACTTCTGGAGAGTATCCAAGAATCACCCGAAATATCCAAGAATCACTCTGCCAAGGACATCATGAAAACTGCCCTCAGATACAATCTTGGTTTAGATATTCGCACCGCTGCATACGTCAACTCTATTGAGAAGATCTACGATATCATCAGATATGCTGGCTTGAGTTTCACCAGTTAGTTTCTGCATAGCTCCCTTTCTTTAACATCCCTAAAGGCCACAAGCGGGCGAGCGCACGCGGAGGGAGCGATAGCATCAACTTGAGCGGAATTTACGTGATGATCCTACTCCAAGTTGTTATCCTTGCTAAAGTTCTCACTCTACGTTTGGCTTGCCTTGCTGGTGCGAAGAAATTCCCCTCCTCCTCTCCTCAAGAAGCTTTCCTTAGCGATTTGTCATGAATCCTTTGGAGAGCGTGTTCCGGCTCTAAACCGGTTGGCGTCAGGAAGGGCATCCGGCTGTAAAATATCCGCCAAAACTACATGGTATGGAGGAGGAAGTTATCGCCGACCCCACCTAGCATGGGACAAGGTGAAGACAAAGAAGAAGAAGATCATAATGGATATTTATCATTCATTTTAAAAACTACTATAGTTGAGATTTCATCTACTTTTTCATTAAAAAATTCTTGGGTTTTCTTGATAAATAAACTTTTTTCCTCAGTTCTCCATTTTTTTTGTTAATTTTAAGAGCTTTTCTCGCATCAACCATATTCTCTTAACTTAATGCGTATGATATATTTTTCACTCCCTACTAGAATTTAAGTTATCAAACTAGACCTTATTCATACATCTACAACCACCTAACAAGAGGTGGCATTGACATCATAATTGCATCTGGATTACCACCCGTCATTAAACCAAACCTCGTACCACGGTCATATAACAGATTGACTTCTACATACCTGCCACGTTTTATTAATTGGTTTTCTCGCTGTTTTTCAGTCCAAGGCTTTTGCATATGTTGACATATAATATGTAAATAAATTTCCAAAAAAGCTTCGCCTACTGCTTTTGTAAACTTGAAATCATTTTCCTAGCTACCAGAATTAAGATTATCATAAAAAATTCCATCAATGCCACGTGGTTCTTGTCTATGTTGTAAGAAAAAGTAATTGTCACACTGCTCCTTAAATTTTGGATAATATCCAGCATAAATTCTCATTTCTATATGTTGGAGTAAAGTCCATTCCTCCACCGAACCATTGTTTCGATGTATACATCAGCCTCGCGTTCATATGTGCTGCAGGAATAAGGGGCGATTGCATGTCAGATACCAAAAATAAACCACTTGCCCAAAATTCCCCATTGCTCTCACTTGCACCAGGGATTTCATTTATGATTGAATCTGCGAACTTTCCATGTACTTTTGAAACATTTACTCCTACCTTTTCAAAAACGTTACCGTAAATAATTGTAGATTTGCCACCTCCACCACCTGGACGATCCCATTTTCTCTTTTCAATCTTTGGGTCTGTATCTTCAATTGACAAGAAGGATTCTACAATCTTATCTCTCAGTATGCCGAACCATTCAAAAGCTTGTGTTTTTTGTTTTTCATAATATTTTGCTAGCTAATTTTTTATATCTAATGTTTAAGGGGAATAATTAGATTTAAATCTCATCAAAGGTGTTAATAAATCTATAATAATTAAATAAATATAATAAAGCATTTCTGTGTGTGCAATGAGCAAAAGATACATAGGCAGCAAGAAAGAGAACAGGGTTGACTTCATATTGAGAAGCCATGGAATGTCAATTATCTTTATGGCAGTCATCATGCTCTTACATCCAATAATAATATCAGCACTCTACTTTTTTGATATGTATGACCACACACACACAGCACATTAGTATAAAGATTAATCAACTGGTTAGTACTTTAATGACTCTCTTTGTAATATATAATGTCAAACGTTATTGATGCTTACTTAATATTATATAATTCCAAAATGCAATATTTGCGAATGTACTAAATCATAATACAGAATTTTGTCTTATTTTACACAGGGATGAGTGTATTGAAAAATATTAATGCGGCTCGAGACTAAGAAATTACTAAAGAAATAAAAGTTATTGGCCACCAAAAACTTAGAATGGTTTATTAAAACACAAAATAACAAATATTTCGAGGCGGTGCCTCTTTATCAATGGGTAGTTTAACTAAGAGAATTAAAATATGATAAAAGGGTTCGTGGGTGCATACAAGTTGCATGCACCCACGAACCCTTTTAGCATATTTGAATTCTCTTAGTTAAACTATCCATTGATAAAGAGGCACCGCCTCGAAATATTTGTTATTTTGTGTTTTAATAAACCACTCTAAGTTTTTGGTGGCCAATAACTTTTATTTCTTTAGATGAGGGTATTGTTTATGCTAATGTGAGATTCTATGAGAGATTCAAAGATTACATAGATAATGACATCACATTAAGTAAGATTTTTGAATTGGGATATATCTCAGAACAAGATAAAAAAGCATTATACCATGCACTAAAGAATAAATCTTATGTACAGGTACGCATTACCTTAAGTAAGAAAAATAGAATATCTAATTTTCTCTTGCTTTTTGATCCAATACCAGATAATCCCCCAAGTTGCTATAGGTAGTAATAAGATTTTAAATTTATCATTAGCACCAATAGCAAGACCACATGGGTATTTTGTGTTAAAAGCAACACAGATGAATAAAGAACAAGTATACGAAGAATTAATAGAAAAGCACAATGTAGGAACTTACATTGCAAATACTAAAAGGGAAATTTTATCAATAAATAAAAGGTATTTAGACTTGTTTGAATTGAAAAACTTGAGAAAGGCAGTTCAATCAATGATTTTATATTTCACTCTAATTATAATAACGCAACAACTGGTAATGAAATTTTGTTTTGTACCGTAAGTGGTGTTCCATTTAAGGCTAATATGAGCACTGCTATGTTTTTTGATAAACACCATCATCATTATATATATGGCCTTATTACACCAGTTGAATCGAATGATATTAATTATCAGCTGCATCCTTGTTTTGCAAATTCATCAATCGCTATTGCACAGTGCAATGTAAACGGCAACTTTATAAAAAAAAATACAGCGCTGATAAAACTTGCAGGGCCAGATAACAATTCAATCTTTATGCTAATATCAGATGACTATCATATGAAAATACGTGAATATTTTTCGAGCAATAGGATAAATAATGCGTCTTTTGATGTGCAACTTAACAACAATGATAACATGAAGATATATTTCAATAAGTGTCTTCATAATAGAATGATGTTCATACTTTGCTATTTTGTTGATAACACTGAGCATAAAAAACTATAGATAAAACTTGATCATTACCAAAATATTCAAGCTATAGGACTGGCAGGTGGCAGGACACACGATTTCAACAATATACTAACTGGAATAATAGGATTTTGTGATTTTCTTCTGCTCCGGCACTCATCTGGCGATCCATCTTTTGGTGATATAATACAAATACAGCAAAAAATGCAAAGCGTGGGTCAAATTTAGTTAAGCAATTGCTTGCTTTCTCAAGAAGGCAGACTAAGAAACCAAAGATCATCGATGTAAACAGTACGATAGCTAACCTTTATGAAATGATATAAAGATTAATAGGTGAGAATATAAAATTTACTGCCTATTATGGTAGAGATTTAGGTATGGTTAGGGCTGACCGGGGACAATTAGAACAAGTTATTATTAACTTAGTGATCAATGCTAGCGCTGCTATGGAAAAAGTGCGGAGAACTGACCATACGAACTTTCAATAAAAAGATTGATTCGCTAAATTCTACACCTAAGAATATGTTTTCTCCAGACAAGGAAGCGATTGAGCATGGAAATTATGTTGTAATTGAAGTCATTGACACAGGATGTGGAATGACGAGTGATACAATTTAAAAGGTATTTGATCCCTTCTTTTCTACTAAAGACATTACTTCTGGCACAGGCCTTGGCCTCTCTACTGTATATGGTATCATCAAGCAAACTGAAGGGTATATCTATGTTGCTAGTCAAATAAATCATGGGACAAAATTTAGAATATTTTTGGCTATGGTCTACATATCGGATGAAAACAGTAGAGAGGAGAACAACGAAGAAATAGAGAAACCAATAGTAAATGAAGTTAAAAAGCAATGGTATAATTTTATTAGTTGAAGACGAAAATTCAGTAAGGGAATTCACTACTAAAGCATTACAAAGAAAATGATTTGATGTAATAGAAACTAGCATGGGTAGCAAGGCATTAGAAATAATAAGCAAAAAAAGTCAACACATAGATCTAATAATAACTGACATGATAATGCCAGAAGTTAGCGGCCCAGAGATAGTAAAAGAAGTCTTAATTCACAGACCAGATATCAATATTATTTTTATTTCTGGATATGCGGAAGATGCGTTTCTGAAAAACGATACCATTAATATAGAAGATTTTCATTTTTTACCAAAACCATTCACTCTAAATGAATTGGGAAACAAAGTGCAAGGTATACTACACAAAGCAAAAAAAAAAAACAGTTTAATTTTGGGCAACAAAAAAAATTTTCTAATGCAAAAATTTCCAACATATATACAATAAAGTTATTTTGTACGTAAGATAAAAGGCGTGAGCAAGGTTATTGCGATAGTAAATCAAACGGGTGGCGTTGGTAAAACAACAACTAGTATAAATTTATCGACAGGCTTTGCTGCTGTAGGAAAAAACACTTTATTGGTAGATCTTGATCCTCAAGGAAATGCTAGCACCGGGCTTTGGATTTCTTATTGCAGTAGAGAAGAAAAAAAATTATTAAGTAGCGAAGATAAACTGATAGAATCAGCAATTTTCAATATAAAGGAAATTCCAAATTTATCGCTAATTTCGTCAGTAGTTGATTTATCAGCTGCAAAAATTGAATTATCACAACTTGAATGAGGAAAATTTGTGCTAAAAAGTGCATTAGAAAAAATACGCGATAATTATGAGTATATAATTTTTGATTGTCCCCCCCCCCCCCCCCATCACTTGGCTTGCTTACCATCAATGGATTGATCGCTGATGATTCTATTATTGTTCCTCAGCAGTGTGAATTTTTTGCTCTTGAAGTACTGAGTCACCTAGTAAAAACTGTGGAACTGATAAAAAGAAATAACTTAAACTTTTTTCTGCTAATAGAAGGAATACTGCTCACAATGTATGACAAACGCAACAAACTTAGCGAACAGATTAAGAATGACATTAGTCAGTATCTAAATGATAGGGTGTATAAAACAATTATTCCACTATATGAGACCATCATCACACGTAATGTCAGACTGTCAGAAGCGCCTTCTCATGGAAAAACCTGCTATTGTATACGATCTTAAATGTCCTGGTGCACAAGCGTATATAAATTTAGCAAAGGAGATTTTGAAAAAGCACGCAAGCAGCTGTAAAGAGAAGAAGCTGGAGGGCGCGGTATGAGGGATGACAGCCGCCTAGGTAGAGGCCTTGCTGGCCTTATAGGTGATAAATATGATAATAAAGAAGATCGGCAAGAGCATTTGTCTATTTCATTACTACATCTAAGCAAATTCCAGCCAAGAAGATACTTTGATGAAGAGTCATTGAAAGAACTGTGAAGTTCCATTGAGAAAAATGGCATTATACAGCCTATCGTAGTGCGCAAAGATCCAAATAATGAAGGTTATGAGGTGATAGCTGGAGAGCGTCGTTGGCGAGCAAGTGCAATTGCAAATCTCGATAGTGTACCGGTTATTATAAAAGATTTGAGCGACGAAGAATTCCTAGAGGTATCTATTATCGCGAACATACAGAGGAAAGATATTAATTAACCCAATAGAAGAAGGGGAAGCATACAAAAAACTAATAGATGAGTTCTCTTATACACATGAAGGATTAGCTTCAACTTTAGGAAAAAGCCGTAGTCACATAACTAATATGACTCGAACGTTGTCGCTCCCCGGCAGTGTGAAAAAACTGATCAATGAGAAAAAAGTTGTCTAACGGTCATGCAAGAGCATTGATTAATGTTGAAAAATGCAGAGAGTATTGCAGAGAAGATAATTTCCCAAGGCTTGAACGTTAGGCAAACTGAAAAATTAATAAGCGACTTACACCAAAATGGCAATTAAAAAAAAACAGAAATACACTAAAAATCAAGATATAGCTGCAGTAGAAGGCACTATATCTTCTCAACTTGGGTTAAAGATCAAAATTAATGACAATAATTCCAAGGGCAAAGTTATGATACGGTATAACAACCCAAGTGAATTAGATTTAATATTAAAAATTTTGAATAGAAAATTATAAACACTAAAAGTAGCCAGAATTGCTACATTCGAGTGAAGAGAACTTCAAGCAAAGGTTTAGGACACAATATAAAAATAGCGCTTGAAAGAAGTACTATTTTTGCCCTACTGCCTAAAACTATTAAATACATCGTCCTGCTGTATTGCGTTTTGTGCCTCCAATAATTTCTATTGCTTATTCCTCTACTGCTCCGTCTTTACAAATCACACCTTTGTCTGGCATTATTTTTGAAACAACAACAGGAGCACCAAAAAACACAGCAGTAAATACACCGAGTGCAAAAAGCGCTGGCCATGGCATTCTGCCAAATATTGCAAGCAATGCTGCACCTATTATTACTATCGTGATCATCGGCCCACCAATGCCATGAGCATAGCCTATTATCTTGCATATCACGCTTGATGTTGATTTTTGTCAACAAAAGCAGCACTTGTATCAAACGCAAAAGAGAGAATTAAAGCAACAAATATAAGAATTTTTTTCATTATACCTCCAATAATTTTTATCTTTTATGCTACTTCACTTTGATTAAATTTAGGTAAATGGTGCAAGGAGCACTATTTAGCAAGTGGAATTTTTGCTTGTCTTTTTACATGTATTTGCTTGTTGCATCCCATGTTGCATCATCAAGACAAGCACTCTCACCATTTTTACAAATTATACAGCCAGGTATTATTTTTGAAACAACAACAGGAGCACCAAAAAACTCAGCAGTTAATACACCCAGTGCAAAAAGAGCAGGCCACGGCATTCTGCCAAATATCGTAAGCAAAGCTGCACCTATTACACTGATAAACAAGCCATAGATATCTGGCATGATGTTTACTTTTTCTAATGCAGTTTTTCATGCTGATTACAAATCTGAAAACTATTTTGCTCTATCACGTCAGGTTTTCAAGATATCAACAAAAACATATATTTTTTAATCCCCTTTCGTTGGAATTTTTTTTTCATTGTTTTTTTTTAATGCTACGCCGAATTTTCCCATTGATTGTGAGTACAATTCAGGGCCCCCCGAAATCTTAATACCCCAATGAAAATATATAAGCTACAATGTTATTTAAAAATGTTTAGTCCCCCTTCACATTCCATTGCTTCCTAACATGGATATCTATCAGGAGAGAACCGTCTAATGGGCGAGAGCTTCGAGACTGGTGAAGCTGATCTTACGTCAATAGAGGACGCCACCTGACACATCCGGGTTCTGCGTTTTGCCGCGCTAAGTGTTCAGTGCTCTCCGTTGCTCAATTACGTGGGCAAATCTTGTTTTCGCGCGTGTTTTTGACCGCTGGAAATCATATCATCGCATTAGTGAAAGGTAACTGTATAGAAATTATATGAGTTGTATGTTTATTATATGAGTTGTACTATTCTTTCATTTGCTTCTTTTTTTATTTTCAGTGAAAACAATGGCATCTAGAGGTTGCATCAATTCACCAGATTTGTTTTGCTATGTGTGCGGCTATCTCACAAACAAAGCCCATCGGAAGACATTTACACCATTTCTGAGGAGAGCATATGAACTATACTTTGATTCGAAGGTTGACAGTGGTAAGTCGTGGGCACCACAGTTCATCTGTTTGACATGTGCATGCAACTTACGGGGTTGGATAAGGAAAGCGAAGAAGAACAACCATCTGGCATTCGGAGTTCCTATGATATGGCGTGAGTCAAGCAACCACACCACGGACTGTTATTTCTGTTTGACAAATGTCACTGGTTTCTCATACAAAACTCGTGCATCTGTGAAGTATCCAGATATTCCCTCAGTTTCAAAGCCAATTCCACATGATCCCGTCACTTGTCCAATACCAACACCACCTACAGAATACAGAGTCGATGAAGGAACGCAAGAAGAAAGTTCTCCATCTTCTAGCAACAACTCAAACTCTGACTACCATCCTGGTGAAGATATTCATTTGATAAATAATGATGATCTTTGCGACCTTGTACGGGACCTGGCACTAACAAAAGGCCAAGCTGAACTGCTAGGTTCACGTCTGAAAGAATTTAATTTGCTATCACCAGGTACAAGAACTTCACAATTTCGACACAGACACAAAGAACTCGTGCAGTTCTTTGCAATGAGTGACAATATGTGCTACTGCACGGACATCCAAGGTCTTATGTCAAGCCTCGGGGTAGAACATAGCACTGAAGCATGGCGACTGTTTATTGATTCCTCCAAGGCAAGTTTGAAGGCTGTATTATTACACAATGGGAACATGTATGCATCAGTACCGGTTGGATATTCTGCCCATCTAAAAGAGACGTACGAAACCATGTCGCTACTTCTTGAAAAAATTCGCTATCGCGATTACAATTGGAATATCTGTGGTGATTTAAAAGTTATCACTATTCTCATGGGAATGCAGACAGGGTACACCAAGTACTGCTGCTTTATCTGCGAGTGGGACAGCAGAGATAGGAAGCACCACTATATAAAGAAGAATTGGCCCATCAGAGATAAAATGCAGCCAGGTAGTAAAAACGTCCTTCGTGTGCCGTTGGTTGAGCGTGAAAAAGTTATTATGCCTCCACTTCATATAAAGCTGGGGCTCATGAAGAACTTCGTGAAGGCACTAGACAACAACTCAGATGCTTTTCGGCACCTATCCAACAAGTTTCCAGAGTTGAGTTATGCGAAAGTGAAAGAAGGTGTGTTCATAGGTCCACAAATAAGGAAGATCATTGCAGACAGTCACTTCGAAGACTTACTCAGCAGTACTGATAAAGATGCATGGTTGGCATTCAAGTCTGTTGTAGCCAATTTCCTTGGAAATAATAAATCTCCTGACTATGTAAATATTGTGCAGAAGTGCATTAGTGCGTACAGCTTGATGGGTTGCAACATGTCCCTCAAGATTCATCTCCTCGACTCACATCTCGACTTCTTTCCCGAGAACCTAGGTTCTGTCAGTGATGAACATGGCGAACGTTTTCATCAGGACATCTCGGTGATGGAGTCACGCTATCAGGGTCGATGGAGTGTTGGCTGACTACTGCTGGATGCTTCAGCGCAACATGCCAAATGCTCAGCACAAACGCCAGTCTACAGCCAAGAAATTCAAACCAAACTAACTTTAAATTAAGGAACTTTATGTTATACCTATGTATTTTATATGTGTATTATACCTTAAACTAGATGATGCTATATAGTTTATGTTAATTAGTACTCTATTCAGCAGTATGTGCTCTACTGTAACTTATCTGCGAGTTGTTTGCCTTGATACAATGTTAAACATATATAAATGGTTAATGTCAGATATCTCAAAAACGGTGGGTGATAGAGACAAACGGTTTGCATATTTTTAATCAGCATGTCTCAATTGTCTTAAAACACGTGTTGGATACCAAGATATCACCATGAAACTTTTTTTTGTTTATCAGTGTAAGGCAGATTATTTTTTAATTCTTGCATTTTGTATCTATAATTTTGTATAGAAATAACTTTAATTTTATCACAGTCAAGCTGCCAATAAGCAAGTTCTGAGACTTCTCTTTTTGTTATATGTTCTACCGCTAAGGCTTGTAAAATTAATTGCGGAAAAACTCCTGACATAACCTCCTCATTGGAAGGCGTTGTACCAAGTATTTAGTCTATAATTGCTACTTGCCCACTTGGTAGATATTCAAATCTATCACATCTTGCTGTCAGTAAAATTTCTTGTGGGATCAGATCTCTATTCGTCATCCAAGCAGTTTCATACTGATCACAAGAAATATAGATTCCAGCGTCGCGTACTGGAATGACACCAATATGAAATATCGGACAGGAAAAGCTCTCTTCCTTCTAGTTCCATCAAGTTCGACAAAAGATTGAATTATCCTTTGCAACCTTACCCACCACATATTTGAAAAATTAAGCTGACTAGTTGAGAACACTTCTTGTGCGATGCTCATTGGCGATTTTCTGTCACGTAAATATCTCTTCAGAATGTCGTGTACCATAGTGCCAAACACCAATATTGATGGCTTAAAATTCAAGTCTCTTAATTGTTTAAGGCCCAGTATATATTCAGCATAAAATGAATAAGTATTACGAATTAGCTTTTCTATTGCTCTGTAAGACATCACCTGCATTTTTTCTTTTCTAACTTCGGTTTGAGGTTTCGTCATAGGCTGAATGCATGGAACAATACATTCAGGTGTATTTAATGTTCTTAGCCAATCGCGATAAGAATATTTTGGTTCTTGTAACATAACTTCCAAACGATGCAATAGAATTGGCTTCCTATCGCTCAGTAATCTTGTAATGTACACTTTACTTGCACCAAATAAACTCTGCGCAGAGTATATAAAAAACACCCCTGCTCCTCTTGTACGGAAGGAAGGTCGAATTTTTCTCTTGCCAGCGCATTCAAAAACGGATTTTGAAAACTTGGCATATCATAAAATCCAGCAAGTACAACTTTATTGTGATATAAACTGAATCTATTGAGGTCGCTTGCTACAGAAAAAAACTCTTTCTTCAAAAACAAGATTAGAACTTGGCTATATAACTCCAGGGAACACTTAATCATTATGCCCTCACATGCATTTAAGAAATCACGGGTAAAATTACCTACTTCTTTACTTAGCTCTGAAAAATTTACATTAGAAAGCATTTTAATTCACTGAAAATGAGCTGTTATTGCATCAGAAATGGAGCAATTCATAACATTGATTAAGTGATTTAGTATAGCTTCTAATTTATTGATAATAAGCAATAATCTTCTTTATATTTTAGTTTTTTATTGGTACTAGTAGCACTTATAATATCCTTAATGTCGTTTGTATTAAAGCTGCGTAATATCTCTATCTCAAACTCAGATAAAATTTGAGTGTACTCTTCTTGAGTGTAACCAAATGTCACTAGCCTGTGTTTAAGAAGAGAAAGCAGTGCCACACTGTCCCAATTCGAGGTCAAAACCTCGATGCTATAAAGCAGAAGCGTTATATAAGAAGAGTTTTCCGGCGCGGAACATGCCACACGAGTGGCAAGTAATTTATCAAAGACACACAAAGAAACGTTTTCATAACCTTCATTGTCTATAATTAATGACATCACCTGTGCTTCTTCCTCCCTAGGTGTGACGCCCTAAGTGATGACTTCAATATTCCCAAATCGATCCGCCACTAGCTTCGCTTAGATCAGCAGTGGTATCAAAGATGCAGTCAATACTTTCGTTACCCGCATTCAAGCAGATCACATCCTTTTTATCAACATTTAGATAGTCTTCAACTCCTTCAGGCAATATTGATAGTGTCTTTTATCAAGTGATTTGCAATCTTTCTCTTTAATTTTCAAATTCAGGTTAAATAAAATTATCTTTCCAAGTGGTAGATCATATATAGCCTTGATCAACGACTTATAAATCTCTTCCTTTCCAATTCCGGCAAAAATTATATGTTGATCTTTTTTTGCAAAGAAACTATCATATTGTTTACGTAATCACTTTTATGTTTTAATATATCTACTACTCCGAAACATTTTAAGGTCTTATTCCAAATTTCAATAAGTAGATTTGTAAAATTTTCTATTTTTTTTGAATGCTCATCAAGCTGATAACAATCTGTTATTTGGGTACACTGAAGCAGTGATGGCAAGCTATAAGCTAAATCTATCGGGAAATTATCATTATTTTTTTTTATTCCACTCTAATATGAATTGAATCAATAGCAGTATCCTTTTCGTCGGATTGATAACTTTAACTCTATAAAGATTTAATATTAAATCTTCTTCATCAATGTTCTCTAGTAAAACTATCTCTGGCAGAATTATGCATTCTTTAGCGTAATAATTCTTAAATGAACTCAGCATCGCTATCACATCCCTCTTGCAAGAAAGTATGATCTTCACCTTGGAAATTTCTTCTCTCTCATATTCAGAAAATATGTGCTGAACTATCACATCGAAAAAGGATTCATCTACGTTAACGGTAAAAATTCTTCCCATGAAAAATGACAACTAGTACGATGTTTTATTGTATAAAACAAATTAAATATAAATGTGCTCACAGTTTCTTATGTTATTATATATTAAAATCTTTCATAACATTACATGGCAAACATCAGGATAGAAGTTTTAAACAAATGTGAGCAAGTCAGCGTTTATTCGATTTACATACGCGAAAAAATACCATCAAAACTACATGAAGAAATCTGTGGGCTATTTTACAACAAGATCATACAAAACTGCCGTTATTACCTCTGCAACGAAGACCTTGAAGAAGTTCAATATAACTTCATAGAACCACAAGCCAAGTGGGGTTTGGAGATAAGCTTCTCACCTGGCATGACCGATAATGTAGGCAACATGGCAAAACAGATTGTCAGAGAGTATTTAATTAGCAAATGCTATATTGACGAAGATGTTTATATCAAAGTAAGAAGTTCAAAACTGATCTTGGGTAAAGGGATCACACCAACCGAAGATGATATAGAATTAAACCCTATTACTGAGTATTGCACACTTATTTATAAGAAAATCGGCAACTGCCATTGGAGGCACTTCAGTAAACAAAATACCCCACCTGATGTCATTCCAGCGCGTAATGCTGGAATCCAGGAAAAAAACGAATGGATCCCAGTGTCAGCTAATTGGATGACACCAAGTAGTAATGGGGCCAAGCCTGTCAACTTCAATGTAAGTGACAAAGAGCTTGAGAAGATCAGCAGAGATAGAATCGATGGTAATGGCATTTTAGGGCTATCTCTCGCAGCAATGAAAGCTATAAAGGATTACTTCAATAAACTCGGTAGAAATCCATACGACATTAAACTTGAATTCCTAGCGCAGACTTGGTCTGAACATTGTAAGCACAATATTTTTGCTCTCCTATTGATGAAATAAAAGATGACCTATATGCACATTATATTAAGCGTGCAACGCGTGAGATAAATTCTGACATATGTGTGCCAGTTTTTTCCGACAACGCTGGAGGAATATTTTTTGGTGACGATTACTTGATTGTGGATAAAGTTGAAATCCACAATAGCCCTTTAGTTCTCGATCCGTTTGGTGGAGCAATGACTGGAGTGCTTGGAGTTAACCGCGATATACTGGGCTTTGGCAAAGGTGCAGAGCCAATAATGAATACCAATTAATTCTGTTTTGCCAAAAAGGCAAATTTTATATGGATAATGAGCGCACTGATGAAATTTTGCACCAAAATATATCATGAAAGTAGTAATTCACGGTGTTAATGTTGCTGGCAATTGTTCTGGCATTCCAACACAACTTGGATCGGTATATTTTGACGATAGATTTTGTGGAAAACCGTTGGTCTTTGTTGGAAATGTCGGAATTATTACGCGCAATATAAATAATGCACCTTCACACATTTAAAAGCCCAAAAACGACGATAAAATTGTAATTATTGGCGGAAGGATTGGAAGGGATGGAATTCACGGTGCAACGTTTTCTTCGGAGGCACAACCGGGAAACAGCCCTTCAACAGTTGTGCAAATTGGCGACCCTTAAACGCAAAAAAATTGTCCAATGCTGTCATAGAGGCAAGGGACCTCGGTCTTTACAATACAATAACAGAAAACGGAGCGGGTGTTCTATCGTGGTCTATCGGTGAAATGGGAATGAATGGATTTTAAGTTGATTTAAGCATGGTTCCACTTAAAAACGATGGTATGGCCCCGTGGGAAATATGGATATCAGAATCACAAGAGAGAATGACTTTAGCAGTGCCGGAAGAAAATCTCCCTATCTTTAAGCAAATCATGAAAAAACATGATGTGGAAGTCAGCGCGATTGGAGAGTTTAATGAAAGTGGCAAAGCCGTTGCTAAATGTCCTGAAGGAACAGTAATAATGGACATGGAAACTGAGTTTTTGCATGATGGTAACTCTAGAATGCATTTACGGACAAAGCCGTGGCCCTCCCCTTTCATCCAAGCTGGAGCATCACGCGCTGGAAATCCGTCTTTTTTAGAAGTTGAACTAAAATAAATGCTGAGCAGAGCAAACATATGCAGCAAGGAGTTTATAGTGGTGCTATATGACCATGAAGTCCAGGGTTCATCATTACTGAAACCATTGCAAGGGAAAGGAAGAGTGTGCAGCGAAGCTGTTGTTTCAAGACCAGTACTTTTCTCAAATAAAGGAGTGGTTAAATCGCAGGTGTTCGGCTCAAGTTATAGAGAAATCGACACTTACCATATGGTAGCATGTAGCTGCAGAAGGAAATATAAATCATCTAGCGTTGCTCGACAATTTTTGTTGGTGTAGCGCTTATAATCCAGAAAGACTGTGGCAACAAAAGAGAGCCGCGGAGGCTTATTATGACTTTGCAACTGCATTTAAAACCCCATTCATATCCGGAAAAGATAGTATGTTCAATGACTTCATGGGATATGATGAAAATGGCAAGAAAGTGATAATCTCTGCGCCATCTTCCTTATTCATTTCAGCAATTGGAATTATATAAAATGTTAAAAACGCGGTATCGCTTGACGTAAAGATGCCAGGAGACTTGATATATGTGCTTGGTACAACATACCACGAACTTGGCAGATCTGAGTATCAATTATATAGCGGAATAGGTAATAACAACGTACCAAAAGTCGATGCAAAGAGCGCCAGGAAGTTGTACGAGCGCTACAATCTTGCAATAAAAGATGGAATAATTGCCTCTGCAATTGCACCAAACTTAGGAGGCCTAGCTATTGCTTTAGCAAAATCGCTAATTGCAGGAGACCTCGGGGCTGAAATTGATCTCTCACTAGTGTCAACAGGAAAAACACAAAATACAGATATAATAAACAAGATAATAATTAGTTCTGAATCCCAAAGTAGAATTTTGGTTACTATTGCCCCACAAAATCAGCAGAGGTTTGAAGAATTGTTTAAAGGTGTATGTTTCTCACATATCGGCAAAGTGACAGAGGAGAAAACCCTAAATATAAAGGATAACTTAAAAGTAGATCTTAAAGATT
>NZ_JAAXCS010000190.1:0-1499 GCF_013309895.1 Wolbachia endosymbiont of Atemnus politus
TGGAATCTACATTTCTTTTTTCTAGGTCCCAGCACCAGTTACTTGAATGACAAAACTGGGACGACAAGAAGAGCTGCTAAGATGGACTAGAAGTTAAATGCTACTCCAGCTTCCGCACCAATAGTGCTGTAAAGGACTTTTAACCCGTTTTTATTTGTATCATTAGCGTCTTTTTGAAAACTAGCACCATAAGAACCGAAATAGCGAGCTCCAGCAAAGAATTTTATTTCTGGAGTCACGTCATAACTGACACCAGCTTTTGCTTGATAAGCAAAACCAAATCCAGAATCTTTATCACCGGTAATTTTTGTCGCTAAAGGGTTCTTGATGTACGCTGCACCAACACCAACACCAACATATGGAGTGATAGGCATGTCTTCAATTGCTACATCGTAATAGACATTAACTAATCCTGAAAATGCAGTTAAGTTATCTGCAACTCCTGGATTAGTTGTTATACCTGTTTCGGTATTTTTGCTTAGCTGTGAGTAAAGTGCCTCAATATCAACTCTGATATCGTCCATTTTGTAACCAAATGCACCACCACCAGCCAAAAAAGAAGCCTTGAAAGGATCAACATCAGTAACAGCAGTATCATTCTTCTTAACTGTAATGTTATCGATCTTTGTTTTAAAAGGTAAAAATTCACCGTTGTACTGCAGACGAATGTAGTAGCTAGTTTCTTCATCAGCTATTGGACCAACAGGATCTGAAAAAGCAGCGTTTGATAAACTTAGCAACGTCACTAAAGCGGTTGCTGAAAAAAACTTTTTATAATGCATAATTGCCCTCGTTAAAAAAAAAATTAAAATTCCACTTTAGCAATTTAAGTAAAAACTAAAGTTAAGTCAAGTACTAACTTAATAACATAAAATATTTGACATTTAAACCAATTTTTAAGGGTAAGGTAAAAATTTTATTAATAAAAAGATAATTATATAACTTTTTACCTTTGATTTTTGGTATTTTCTTACTGACTCTAGTATTTCTTTGCTTTCTGCATCACTACTGCGATTTCTTTTATCTTTGCATGACATTTCAGGTACATTATACGAAACAATTCTAGTACCAAAGATACAGAAACCTAGTTAGCAATACAGAGAATTTTTAAAAGGGGAGTTTAAACCCAGGCGGTAACCCCATCATACCTGCAAGATCAGAGGTCGCATTTGCCATGTCTTCCTCTGCCTTTTTAATGGCATCGTTGAACGCTGCTGTTACTAAATCTTCTACTATATCTTTTTCCTCGTTTCTCATAAGCTCTAAGTCTATGCTTACTTTCTTAGCTTTGTAACTACCTATTTTTACAACTTCCACCAACACAGAAACTTTGCCACCCCCAGAGATACCTTGAAACTCTTTTCCAATGTACTTCTCTTGAGCTTCCGCAAGCTTTTTTTGCATCTCTTGCGCTTGCTTCATTATTTGACTAAAATCCACAACTCACTCCTTATTTTCTATATTAACTACCTTTGCACCCTTAAACGTCTCAAGTATAT
>NZ_JAAXCS010000191.1:0-1476 GCF_013309895.1 Wolbachia endosymbiont of Atemnus politus
AAGCATCTAATGTTTTAAGCTTAAGCATTAGATGGAGAAGGGAAGAATTCTGTTACAAAACTTAGATATAAAATCTGTCGGGCAGATAAGAGTTCCCTTCTCAAAAGTAGAGGCTGGACGGTATCGTAGAAAGATCTAAATGGTTCTAATTCTGTATCCACAAGACTAGCCTTACTTTTCATTTTTAATGGTAACGTATGGGGTTATATATGATCAACAACTTTTTGGGCATAGACATATCAAAAGATCGCTTTGATGTTTTTCTCTCATTCATAAGCAAAAAAGGAAGACGTGAAACTAGAAAAAGGAGTTTTAAAAACGAGGACTCTGGGTTTCAAGGTTTGCTAAGTTTTCTACAAAAGCATAATGTGGAAGAAGTGAAGGCATGCATGGAGGCTACTGGTTGTTATAGCGAAGCTTTGGCTGAATTTCTGCACAACGCTGGACATTTTGTTAGTGTTATAAATCCTTATTGTATTAAATCTTATGCGAGGAGTAAGCTTGTAAGACAAAAGAATGATCAGACCGATGCAGAAATTATTGCTGATTATTGCCAAAGACAGGAACCAACTCGTTGGACACCACCTTCTCCTGAATTGAAAAAATTAAAACATCTTTATCGTTGCTCGGCTGCGTTAAAAGATGAATTAACATTAATAAATAATCATCTAGAAAAAAAAGAGAGACTGCCTAAAGAAGTTGCAAATGCTTGGGAAGACCTTGCAATGAATGTAGAACAAAAAATAGAAAGAATAAAAAACTCCATACATGAACTATTAAAGCAACACAAAGAGTTATTAGAAAATTTTCAACTTCTATTGACTATTCCAGGTATAGGAGAAGAGTCAGCAATAGCTATTTTAGCTGAAGTTCCTGACATAAAGGCTTTTAGAGATGCCAGGCAATTGGCAGCATACGTAGGAGTTATACCGCGAAATATGACGTCGGGTTCATCTGTATATGGTAAACCCAGATTAAGTAAATCAGGTTCACGAACACTACGTAAGGCAATGTATTTTCCCGCCATAGTAGCTAAGAATCACAATCCTATCATTATAAGCTTTTGCCAAAGATTAAAGGGTAAGCATAATATGGCCATCGTTGGTGCTGCAATGCGTAAGCTACTCCATATCATTTTCGGTATTCTGAGATCCAAAAGTGCTTTTAACCCTGACCATATCAAAAATTACAGGGCTAGGAGATTGACTGAAGCTTTAGTGATTTAAAATCAAAAAATGCTACATCTGATCTTATGTAAAACAGTATTTTATACAAATTTATTTAATGTAGTTGGTTAGTGTATATGTTGATAAGTAAATTGGCTTTATGTATGCAAGACAGCAGAAATATACTTATCAACATATACACTAACTATAATTTGCATACCTCTACACAGTTGGAAGTATTTTTTGATTTCGCAATACAGCTTATAAGATTCAATTTTTATAATTTTCTTGTTGACTGGCAAGACGGTAT
>NZ_JAAXCS010000192.1:0-1454 GCF_013309895.1 Wolbachia endosymbiont of Atemnus politus
CCAATCATGATAATGGGGTTGGCGGGAAGTGGTTTTTGCAACGCGCTCCAAAAACTATGCAAAAAGCCTACTTAAATTAAGGCTCAAAAATACTCAAGATCTTTATTCTTTCTTAATAAGACGTAAAAAGCCCCTTTACCGCCATGTTTTTTTGTGGCTTGTTGGTGGTATAGAACCATATGCTGAATTTTAGTATCATTTAACCAATTATTTAAGTTATTCTTTATAGTGTCTATTTTACCTGTTGCACTACCATGCCCCGTAATTATCAATAAACACCTACTTCCTACTCGATAATTTTTAATAATAAAATCTATTAACTTACAGTAAGCATCCTCTATATTATAGCCATGTAGGTCGAGTTTATCGCTTATAAAATATTTTCCCCTATCAACCTTTAATTTTGTGTTGTAGTCAAGGCAAAATGATAAGTTACCATTATTGGTATTAAGAAAGTTTTTCTGTAAGTCAGAAGTACCTCTGTTAGCTATAGACTTTACATTCACTTTATGATCAGCTTTTAAAGTCACTTTCTCACATTTTATTGGCTTAACATTTTTTTGCCAGTTTAACTCATCATCTGACATAAACGCATTAATTGAATTGCACGATTTTACAACAATATCTAAATATAGTAAAATGCCGCTTATTTTACAAAAACATGATTTCCGATAATACAATGAAACCGTCAAAAACTAATGAGAATTTTTGGCTGTATGGAAGACACACCTGTATGTCAGCACTGAAGAATAAAAATAGGCGGTGTATAGAACTGTTAGTAACAGAAAACTTCTACGAAGAGTATGAAAAAGAAATTAGGCAATATATAGACAGCAAGAGCATTAAAGCTCAGCTAGTAGAGAATAAAATACTCAATGGCATTTTACCCAAAGGTGCTAACCATCAAGGAGTTGCTTTAAAAGTTGCTCCTATTCTTCACAGCTTAAGCATCGAAGAAATAGCCAGAAACTCAAGTAATAATTCTACTATAGTCATTTTAGATCAAGTCACTGACACGCATAACATAGGGTCAATTTTAAGAACATCAGCTTGTTTTAATGTTGATGCGATGGTTTTACCACATAACCATTCACCAAGCGAAAATGCATCTATTGCAAAAGCAGCAAGCGGAGCATTAGACATCGTTCCGCTAATATACGTTACAAACATAGTAAAAACTATGGAGTATTTAAAAAAGGTCGACTACTGGTGCTACGGGTTTGATTGCAATGCTAAAGAGAATATAGATGAAATAAAGAGCTTTGGGGAAAAAAGAGTAATTATTTTTGGCTCTGAAAAAAAAGGAATGCGGAGGTTAGTTAAAGAAAATTGTGATTATCTTGTAAAAATCCCAATGTCAAACGTGATTGATAGCTTAAACGTTTCAAATGCAGCAGCAATAGGACTATATTCCATCTACATTAGAACAAAAATATAACATTGGGATAGAAACG
>NZ_JAAXCS010000193.1:0-1451 GCF_013309895.1 Wolbachia endosymbiont of Atemnus politus
CAGGGGGTCTATTTTTCTAATAGAGGCAGAAAATACAAACTTAGTAAGCAATATGAAGGTTTGATCTCAAACTGTGGATTTAATCCAGCAAACAAGAATTAAAAGAATTGGCATAGTCAATTGTTTATAGTTGCATGACATTATTTACATAGCATCATACTGTAAATATATAGGTTAACCCCTCAATATTTCATTTATAGAAGTTTTCAATCTTGTCTTTTCATCCACTTTTTTTACTATAACTGCACAATAGGTTGAAATGTTATTTTCAGATGAAGTAGATCCTGGCACTACTACAGAGTAAGGTGGCACTTCACCATAAAGTACTTTACCAGTTTCTCTGTCAATAATTTTTGTTGATGCTCCAATAAAAACTCCCATGCCTAAGACAGATCCTTCTCTTATTATAACACCTTCGGCTACCTCGCTACGCGCTCCTATAAAGCAATTATCCTCTATAATAACCGGAGAAGCTTGAATAGGTTCTAAAACTCCACCAATTCCCACTCCTCCAGAGATATGGCAATTTTCCCCTACTTGTGCACAGCTACCAACTGTTGACCAGGTGTCTATCATTGTACCAGAACCAATATACGCACCAACGTTAATAAAACTTGGCATAAGAACAACGTTTGTACTTATGTAAGCGGATTGACGGACAAAACACCCAGGAACTGCCCTAATTTTTGACTGGCTAAATCTTTCTTCATTCCATCCATCAAACTTATTGTTGATCTTATCACACCACCAATTGTTATTACCAATTATTCTGCTCTCTTCAGTAAGAAAATTTAATAATATTGCCTGCTTTATCCATGTATGTACTATCCACTCTCCATCTGACAGCCTTTCTGCCACTCTAATTTTACCATTATCTAGGAGTTTAATTACCTCTCCAATTATCGCTCTTGCCGTTTTTCCTGCACTGCAATTGTTAAGTTCATTCCTATTTTTCCAAATATTTTCTACATCATTCTGTATTTTTTCTAGTTTCATTTATTACATATTGACGATAAGTTTACAGTTCTATATAATCTAAGCTTGTTACTACTTTACACGTAAGTGTTGTGAAAATACAATGCAATAATTGTACTAAAACTTACTCAATACCTTCCGAGCAAATAGGTGAATCTGGGAGAAAAGTGAAGTGTACAAACTGTGATCATACATGGTATGAATATTTACAAGAATCAAACAAGTTGCATACTGCTATTACACAAAAGAAAGCCGGCGGAAGGGATTTTTTAGTGTTTACTACTTTAGCTTTTGCTGTAGTAACAGGATTATGTGTTGTAGTAGCTAATCCAAAAGAAGTGAGCAAGGTATATAAAACAATCAGTTCATATAAGGACTCAATAAGCTATAAAATAGGTTACAAAAAAAAGAAAATCAATAGCCCAAGTGTAAAAAAGCTTGCTACAAATAAATTTTATCAAGACTACCTTTTTTTA
>NZ_JAAXCS010000194.1:0-1430 GCF_013309895.1 Wolbachia endosymbiont of Atemnus politus
TGACGTTTATGTAACCCTCGCTCTATTTGCATCACCATAATGTTACGTGACCAGCCATGTTCTATAGCTTTTTGAAAGTAGAAAAGTCTCTCTTGTGAGTCTTTTACCTTGTCGATAATCACTACTATATGAAACCAAGGTAATTGTGCAGTAACCTGCTGCACAAATTCAACATCAGGATATTCTTCGGCAAACTTACGCATATACTTCAGGTTTCTTGTACTAAACCCCTTCATATCGGGAAAAGTATCTCGCAAATCTTTGCTTAATTGATCAATAACTTTTGCTCCCCAGCCGTGCTCTTCTTGGCGTTTTAAGATCTCTGTACCGATATAATGGTAAAGCAAAATAAGTTTACTATTTACCGCAAGTGCCGCTTTATAGCGGCTTGTTGCAATACGATCCTTTAGCTGCTTTTAAAATTCCGTATATCCTTTTTCTATAACCTTTGCCATTAGTTATTCTTTAATCTTGCAACGATATTTTCTCTGCCGACAAAAACCAATAACTTAGCGAGCTCTGGCCCTGTTTTCGTGCCTGTTAAAGCTAAACGCAACTGCATAAATAAGTCTTTTGCTTTTATATCCACTGTTTGTCGAATAGCTGCAACCCACTTTGACAATGTGTTTTCATTACAGTTACCTTGCGGTAATGCACTCAGCGCAATTTTTATAAACTCCTTATCAAGAATCACAGGTTTTATGTCGGATTTGCATATCTGCCACCACTTTGCTACCTCCGAAAACTTTTCTATGTTGTTTCTTATAAAATACCAAAACTCTGAAGAGTCCACTTCAACTTGGTTTAAACGTTTTTTTACCACTTCAAATGGCATCTGTTGCAGAACTTTGCTATTTAGCTTATACACTTCACTCGAGTTAAATTGTGCAGATGCTGAGCTAAATTTTTTAATGTCAAATGAGTCAACCAAAGACTGCATGCTAACATGCGCTTCAATTGGATCTGATGTTCCAAGCTTCGCCAAGTAACTAGCGAGCGCCATTGGCTCAATTTCATCTTCTTTTATGGATTTAATATCCAGCCCACCTTTTCGTTTCGATATCTTACTATCATCAAAATGCAGCAGAGAAAGGTGAGCAAACGTAGGAATTTTTGCTTCTAATGCTTGGATCATTTGTATCTGCACTGCAGTATTAGTTACATGATCTTCCCCACGCACAACATGAGTTACGTTAAAGTCGACATCATCAATGACAGAAGGTAACATGTATGTATAAATCACATCTTCCCTTCTCACCACAGGATCACTGATGTGACTGGTTGCAATATTTATTTCACCTTTAACTTTGTCATTCCATTTAACAACTTCCTTTCTATTCAACTTAAATCTAAAATGTGGTTTTCGTCCTTCTTGCTCATAACGAGTTTTTTCCTGCTCAGTTAGAAGTAATGAACTCCTGTCATACACT
>NZ_JAAXCS010000195.1:0-1404 GCF_013309895.1 Wolbachia endosymbiont of Atemnus politus
TGGTTTAAAAGATACTCACCTAATATGGTATCATGCTCATATATTTACTCTCAACCATAGACAGCTATGTGATTTTAAAACAATATCCAACTGCATAGCTTGGTGTATAAAGTGTACAAATGGAGAAAGAATGTGAAAGAGCTTGAATATCTGAGGACAAGGGTTAGAGTTCGCTAGTATGTTGCTTGGAGAAGCACTAGAGGTGACTGTGTATATATATTTATTTAAAAAGAAATGTAAAGGCATTAAAGCCTATTGTATATAATGATTTTAAGAGGTGGCTGTTCCACCCACGATCGATGTATATATATTTTGTTTAATTTTTGGTTATAATAAACCTATGGTATATTTACCTCTGTCTCCCTATTTGAATACCACCTTACACCCTACACATGGTTTTCTATTTTGGGGTGATGGAATCACCAGGTACCTGGATGGGAGATTGGAAGTTGAACCTATGACCTGGTGCATTTGCTG
This sequence comes from Wolbachia endosymbiont of Atemnus politus, assembly GCF_013309895.1. Taxonomy (NCBI): domain Bacteria; kingdom Pseudomonadati; phylum Pseudomonadota; class Alphaproteobacteria; order Rickettsiales; family Anaplasmataceae; genus Wolbachia; species Wolbachia endosymbiont of Atemnus politus. The sequence goes on from NZ_JAAXCS010000195.1 coordinate 478, forward strand.
ACCTAGTCCGGTCGAGATATATCGCTTTATATCTCATCTTTTGTAACGGGAGGTTTTTCTCTTCTTCTCTACTTGAGTGAGGAGAGAAAAATTACAACCGTTACAACCTTCCAAGTAGAACTACTTTTCTATCCAGTGCCTTTGCAGCTTGGCTTATCGTTTCAATCCGTGCTACGTTTGAAGCAAATAGCGACACAGCAACTAGCTTTTTAGACTGCCTTATTATGCTATAAATATTGTTATAAACCTCACCTTCTGATTCTGGATTATGTTTGCTCAATATGTTTGTTGAATCGCAAATTGCTGCAAGCAGATCAGCCTTATCGCCAAATTCTTTTCAACAACCTATGTTAGAAGTTAAACCAACAACAGATTTTGGATCAAATTTCCAATCGCCAGTATGAAGCGCGCTGCCCACATCATAGCTAACTAATATTGAATGTGCTTCAGGAATTGAGTGAGCTACGTTTATAAACTCAACGGTGAAAGACCCCAAATTTATGCTGTCGTTTACATCTACCTCCTTCACAGTTACCACGCCTTCCAATCTAAATTCCTTTAGCTTTACCTTGAGTAAATTGACTGTATACTTTGTTGTATATACGGGACATTGCAACTCTTCCCACAAGTAAGGCACTGCACCGCAGTGGTCTTCATGTGCATGTGTAATTATTATCCCAAGCAAATATTTTTTTCGTTGAGCAATAAAGCTTACATCAGCAATTAGTAGCTCAATACCTGGCATAGTTTCATCGGCAAAACCAATACCAAGATCAATCATAATTCACTTGACTTGGTAGTGATATAGGCTAGCATTCATCCCAATTCTGCCTACTCCTCCGAGTGGAAGAAACAGAAATTCGTTTTTATTTATATTTATTAATTTTAAATTATTAAAATGTGAGAATAGGAAAACTTCGGTTTTAA
>NZ_JAAXCS010000196.1:0-1351 GCF_013309895.1 Wolbachia endosymbiont of Atemnus politus
CAAGCTCTAATTTCCGCCGACCATGAAATATGAACTGCTTTATTGCATAAAGTCATTATTTATTTCATAAATAAAGCCACAGATGAAATACAGTGAGCAAAATACTCTGCAATAAGAGAGCGTAGTGTGGAACTTGGTGTGATGGGATTTCACTCATTTTTACAGAGTAAAATGGTTCCTATCGAATCAGTAATAGAACACCAGTGGAATAAATAAATTCAAAATAAATAAAAGATAAAAATATTCAAATATCTACGCGAGCAAGCAGATATGGTTTCAAAAAATTAGCAGAAGAAAAGGGAGCATGCCTTGACGGTAAATAAATCAATCTAATGGAAAGGTTTCAACCTAAGTTCGCTATAGTCCCAACTGCTTCAATTTCCATTATTGCAGGTGATACTTCCCTTGGAATAGATTCATATGCTGCAAATATATTTATAGAAAAGTCACTAACAGGTTCATTCGTAGTGCGGAACAAATTCTTGCAAAAATTATTAGCAGAGAAAAATCAAGACAATGATAAAGTATGTGGTCTTCAATTTCGACAAATGAAGGTTCGGTACAACACCTAGATTTCCTTAGCGAGCACGAAAATTTAGCATTTAAAACAGCGTACGATCTTGATCAAAGATGTATTATAGAACATGCAAGTGATAGAACTCCATAAATTTGTTCCTGCCTGCCAATGTACATAAACGTTATTTGCATAAAATACATATGCTTGCGTGGAAAAAAAGTCCTGAAGATTACAATCAATGCAGAGAGGCGACAAAGTTTCACATGACACATTCAAAAAAAGTGAAATATTGCAGCAACATAAAAACAGATATCGATTATGATTGAGTGTTTTTCATGTCAATAGAGGCTACAAAAAAATTATGATGAATTTCTAAAATCCATTTCAAGAGACAAACGTATAATGTGCCTTGACATGGGAGGAAAGCGAATAGGCATAACATTCAGTGATAAAACGCAGCTCATAACGTGTATAACAGAAAAAATATAAATAAAGATTTAGGTAATCTAAACAGAATATTCAAAGAAAATGAAGCTGGGCTAATACTAATAGGGCTACCACTGGAAACAGATGGACAAAGAAGTGAATGGTGCGATACCATAATCCAGTTCTCAAACAGAATGATAAAAAAACATAAAGTAAATATATATATTTTGCAAGACGAAAGCTTATCTACATTCATTGTAACCCAACCATTAAAGATTATTGGAGTATCGATCAAAATACCGAAAAAGATAGATGATAAAATATCTGCATGTATTAATCTGAAATGAAAGCTAGATAATATAAATGCAATTAAAGAGTTTTTTTTCTTAAGTTGAGAAACTTAAGATG
>NZ_JAAXCS010000197.1:0-1336 GCF_013309895.1 Wolbachia endosymbiont of Atemnus politus
TTTTAATCTGCAGATTGCGAAGATAAATCAATAGCTTCATTGTCATTGTAATGAGATTGACGGGAAGGGGCTTTTTGGTTTATGTGCTGCCAAAGGTTTGTTATGCTAGGAACAGTTAAATAGTGCTTCAGCAAATTCTTTACTAGTAAACTCCCTAAGATCCTCTATACCCTCGCCAATTCCTATAGCATGCAACTTTATCTTGTAGGTTTCTGCGAGCCTAATCACTACTCCGCCCTTAGCAGTGCCATCTAGCTTGGTTACGATTAGCCCAGTAACGTTCACCATTTTGCTAAATGCCTCCAGTTGGCTGTAAGCGTTTTGGCCGGTGGTTGCATCAAGAACTAAAATAACATCATGAGGAGCAGTATCTCATCCAATTTTTTTATCGTTCTATATATTTTTGATAACTCCTCCATAAGGTTCACGTTATTTTGTAGCCTGCCTGCTCTATCAATCAAAACAACATCAACGTTATCTTTTATAGCTTGACTTACAGCTCTATATGCCACACTTGCAGAGTCGCTACCGTACTCTCTAGTTACAATGGAGCAACCAGAACGTTCTGCCCAGATATTTAACTGTCTGCCGCTCTAAATGTCTCGCACGCAACAAGCATAACGGATTTCCCCATTTCTTTATATTTATATGCGAGCTTACCTATTGTTGTGGTTTTACCATTACCATTCACTCCGCATACCATTATTATGTGTGGTTTTAGTTTAAAATTAGCGGTTGTACAGCAGGGTTCAATATCGATTCTATTTCGCTCATTAGCTGCTGTGTGATGATGTCATGCTGAACTTCCTTGTCAAATTTGATGCTTGTGAGCCTGTCGATAATCAACTTAGAAGTTTTATGACCGATATCCATGCTAATTAGTAACTCTTCTAGCTCATCCAAAAGCAACTGATCTATTTTTTTTTTGCCAGAAAAAATACTACAGAAAAATTCTTTACTCCATCGCTAAAGCGCGAAGAAGTTTTCAACAAGCCTTTATAAAGACTACTAAACAAACTCAAATTCTTTTAGACTTATAAACCTAATTACAATATAAAGAATGACATGCACTACGAGTATTTGTAAAGGTAAATACACTCACTTTTGTGTTATTTTGTGAGTAAAAGTTCCGAAATACTAGTGTTTTTCTTTAATTTTCAACCTAAATATGTTATAATATAAGTAATGGTTTACGGGTAATTCTATGAGTTATAATGAGAAAATTTTAGATCATTACCAAAATCCAAGGAATGTTGGTTCTCTGAATAAAAATGATCCAAATGTTGGCACTGGTTTGGTTGGTGTTCCATCATGCGGCGATGTGATGAAATTACAA
>NZ_JAAXCS010000021.1:0-15716 GCF_013309895.1 Wolbachia endosymbiont of Atemnus politus
GGAAGAATCAAATTTTTTGCATAATTCCAAAGTGTAGTGGTGAGGGTTTAGTATCATAACGTTGGTAACACATAAATTTATAATGGGTAATGTTATTATTGTCTTTCCTTAAAAAATCATTTTAGTTATACTGCAAACCATGAGTCTCAGGCAAAAAATCAAGTTTTTTTCTCTGTCGTTTGTAATTTTATTTTCTCTATGGACTGTATTATCTGGTTACTTTGAGCCGTTTTTTGTTTCTTGTGGGATATTTTCCTCCATATTCACATTGCTTATCTTTAAACGATTAATAAATGCTGAGAGTGCTTTCTGTCAGATCTTAAATCATACAAGTAGGCTGTCACTTTGTAAGTTACTGGTAAGTTATGTACCGTGGTTGATATATCAGGTGATTTTGTCGAGCGTTTATATAACAAAAAAGGTGCTACAAGCTAAACTTAAGCTTGAGCCAATTACCATCCTGAAGAAATGCAAAGGACATAATGACGAGAGCATCATGTTGTTTGCGAATTCAGTCACGATCACTCCTGGTACTTTAACTATCGATGTTATAAAAAAACGACAAACATACCTATCTACCATGTATTTGATAGATAAAAACCTTGAAAGTGGCGTTTCTGAAATAGAGAATCAAGTCTTGAAAATACTGCGTTCACTCAAGTAATTGCTTTAAATAAGTTAACAGCATCCTTATATTCCCTTACTACACTCCCAAGCATTTCTTGTGGAAGGCTATTGCCAACAATAGAGCACAAATAATTGTACAAATCTTCTAGTCTTGATATGTTATTTTTCTTCTTACTATTAAATTTGTGTGGAAAGATGTCTTCCATAATTTCAATAGTAGTAGCCTTATTTAAAAACACATTTTCACTTGTCACACTTATTCTTGCCAGAATAGTATTAATTTCGGGTTCGTTGCTCGTATAAAAATCTGATAGCTGAGCCATTTTAATGACGTATAAGGTTACTATTTTTGACAAGCAATTATCAGCATATTCACAATTTTTTATTACCTCCCACTGAGTAACCTGAGATTTACTTATTTTTGCGTTGTGTGGTAATTTGCTCATTCAATTCTCTCCGTTTAATCCAGTGAATAGATTATACTAATACTTTGTTAAATAAATAATAACGCGATTACAAAAATATATGCTTATACTGATATATTTTACATAAGTGGCATAATTTCTGAACGTTAAAGCCGATTTTAGCGAGATGTATGGTGCTTTAAGCGAGATGTAGAAACCCTGTATAGCAGGTTAATTAATGCACCCTTTTTGCTGTATAAAATAGGTTTTCCTTTTGCGCTGTTTTGTTAATATTAAATTCTCACACTAAATTAATTGTACTACAATGAAAAAGATAAAGCTCGGAGTATTAATTTCAGGCAGGGGATCAAACATGCAGGCCTTGATAAAAGCATGTCAAGATCGCAGTTTTCCTGCAGAAGTTGTATGCGTTATCACAAATAATGGTGAGGCTACTGGCCTAGAAATAGCAAAGCAAGCAGGAATTACAGCGTTTATTGTTGAGAATAAACCACTTGATGTTGATAGAATTCACGAAGTACTAGTGCAACATGCGGTTGATTTAATTTGCCTTGCAGGATTTATGAGAATTCTAAAAGCTGACTTTCTTAGTAAATGGCATAACAAAGTTATAAATATTCATCCTTCTTTACTTCCATCTTTCAAGGGCTTAAATGCTCAAGAGCAGGCTCTGAAAGCAGGTGTAAAAATTACAGGTTGTACCGTACATTACGTTACTCCTGAAGTTGATGCTGGAACCATAATCACTCAAGCTGCTGTACCAGTGTTATCGAATGATAATATTCATAGCCTCTCAGAACGCATTCTAGCTGAGGAACATAAATGTTATGTAGAAGCAGTGAGATTAATAGCAGAAGATATGAATCATTAACCTTGAGTACTTCTTCCAACTTCAACAAAAAACAAATTTTCAGGATCTAGTAAAGAACTTGCCAATGCGTTTACTTCCTCCAGTTTTACATCATTGATATAATTTACAAAGTTATTCATGTAATTGACATCGCGATTGTTTACTTGAATATTATCTAATTTTGCAGCTATGTTATTATTGCTAAATATGGAAAAAACATAGGAATTTATCATGCTCACTTTTGTATCGTTGAACAATTGCTCATCAATTCCTTCCTTTTTTACTCTGCTCAATGTACCTTTTACTGCTGATATAGCTTTGCTAGCAGTGGAGCTATCTGTATTCATATTTCCAGCTATAGCATTCCCATGTTTATTGGGAATAATACTTGCACCAATACCATAAGTAATACCCAGGTTTTGTCTCAGTTCTTTCATTAATATTGAATTTAGTCCCATGCCACCAAGCGCGTTAATTAAGACGCTTGCATTGTAATAATTAGGATCTTCGTAGGCTATGCCTTTTTGAGCAAAAAATATCACACTTTGTGGTATATCCATAAAAATGTTCTTATTTTCTGCAGGACCAAAATCATTTTTTACAGGTATTTTTCTAACTTTCGATCTTTTTGGGGGTAATTTAGATAAATATTTATCTAGTAGTGCACTAACTTCTTCTTTTGTTACACAACCAACAACACTGATAATGATGTTATTCTTAGTAAGATTACGTTTTATGTATGTTAAAATATCATCTCTAGTAATGCTCATTATAGTGTCAAAAGTTCCGTATTCACTTTTTGAGTAAGGGTGCTTTTTAAACAACAACATATCCAATTCTTTGGTAGCAACAAAATAAGGGTTTTTTTCAAGGTTATTAAAATTAACTTTGGCTTTTTCGAAAATTCTATTCAATCCTGCAGAGTCAACTTTAGGACGCATTATAGCGTCACTTAGTAACGAAATTGCATCCTCTAGGTTCTCAGACAAAGTGTTTAATGAAACTCTAAATGCTTCTAAACCAGCGTTAAAGTTTAGATTTATTCCTTTATCTTCAAGCTTTTTTGCAAAATCTTTGGAATCATTTTTTCCTGCCCCTTCTTGAATCACAAGAGAAGTGAACCAAGTAAGTCCTTGTTTTTCTGCATTCTCATACGCATAACCTGCATCTTTGAACGATATATTCAGTGAAACCTTTGGCAAATCACAGTTTTTAATAAATAAAAACTTAAGTCCTTTACGAGTAGTGACCTCCTCTATATTTAGGTTACTACTTGCTTGTAAGTTAAAGCCTAGACAGAAAAAAAGTAGAAATACAAGTTTACTTATCTTCATTATTACCTCCTTTTGGTAGCAAACGACCAATTAATTTATCGGCAGAAAAGATAGTACGGATTTTACTATTTACATCATCTAAATTAACATCGTTAATCTTGCTATATGAAATATCTATTTCATCAAGTGGAATACCGAGTGCTAGGCGTGGTATATAAAATATTGCTATATTAGTTAAGTCAGATAGCTTATCAAATTGTGCTGCTTTGTATTTAGACTTTGCACTTTGCAACTCTTCATTTGTTATTTCTTCAGAGATAAAGTTATTAATAGCATTATCTAGCTCTCTTTCAATAACGTCCAACTTCATCCCGCTTTTTGGAATTATTTCAATATCAATGTAGCCATCACTAAAAGCTAAACCATCATAGTACGCACTTGCTGAAACTGCGATATCTTTGTCCAGAACTAGATCTTCATATAGCTTGCTAGATTTACCACCCCCTAAAATGTCAGCTGCTAAATCAACAGCAAAAGTTTCATCCATGCGCTTAAATAAAGGAACACGATAACGAAAATATAAAACTGGTTCTTTTACTTCAGTGCTTTCTAAAGTTACTGATACATCTGCATTATGGGCTGGGTCTTGATTTGGGTAATGCCTAATTGTAGGCTTGGCTTTAATTTTCCCATATTTTTCTTCTGTCAATTTCACTACTTCATCAAATTCCACATCACCAACAACTAGCAGTATTGCATTGTTTGGGTGATAATAGTTATCATGAAATCTCGTTATATCATCTTGATTGTAAGTTTTAATATCGCTCTCCCAACCAATAACAGATCTGCCGTAGCCAGTACGGTAAAATGCACTATTCATTTCTTCCCATAGCAAACTGTTAGGATTATTATCAAACCTCATCTTCCTTTCCTCTAGCACGATGTTTTTTTCTCTATCTATTTTGTCTTGGGTAACATTAAAGTTGCCCATTCTGTCTGCTTCAACTTCCATTGCCAGTGGTAAGTCTTTTTTGAGGACTAATTCGTAGTAACAGGTATATTCTCTAGTGGTAAATGCGTTAAATTGTGCTCCAATGCTGCTCATAGTCGATTCTATGTTTTTAAATTTTCCTGTAGTTTCAAACATTAAATGTTCAAAGTAGTGAGCCAATCCTGCTTTGCCGATTGGATCATCCATTCCTCCAACTTTATATATTACTGCATGTAAAACAGCTGGAATCCGATGATTAAGGACGACATAGACATCTAATCCATTACTGAGTTTAGCATGTCTTACGCTGTGTTCTATGCTTGTAGCTTTCGAGGAAATTGAATAAGTGAAAAAAAATACGGATAATATAAGAAAACTAAAGAACTTACGAAACATTACTCTAACCTGAAATTAAACCTAAAGCGATAACTTTATTTCTCATTATGCTTAGAAATAAACCTATCATATATGTACCATTTATATAACAATGTGAACATTCCACAAGCTATATATATATCTGCTAAGTTAAAAGCTGGCCAGTACCAGTTACCAATATGAAAACATATGAAATCGTATACAGCTCCCCAGTAGATCCTGTCAACTACATTTCCAATTGCTCCACCAATCATCAAAGAAAAACCAAGACAAGTTAATTTATCATTAGACTTATATACCAAGTATGCAAGTACACCGATTATTAGTGTTGAAAATGCTGAAAAAAAGAGGTCGCTATATGGTAAAGTGCTGAACATTCCAAAACTAATGCCTGAGTTCCATACCTCAACTAGCTTCATAAAATTAGAGACATTAATTGATTCCCCTTCATCAATCAATGAATTTATATAAAGCTTGCTCATCTGATCAGTTAATACTATAATCAATATAATAATCAAGCATAGTTTTTTCATAAGTCTGTCCTCAACTGGTAAGCCTCGAATATATCATGATTTATCTGTTTTGTTAATTCGTCAATGCTATGGAATCTTTTTTCTGACCTAATGAATTTTAAAAGTTGTATATTAACCTTACGGTTGTATACATCTTTATTGAAATCGAATATGTGCATTTCTATTATTGGCCTTTTTAAATCCTTGAACGTAGGTCTCATACCAATGTTAACCACTCCGTATAACCAATTTACTCTGCTATCAAGAAATAACGCTCTAGCGTAATATGTACCAAATTTAGGTTTTATCATGCAGTCTTCTATTGGAATGTTTATAGTTGGAAATCCTATTTCTCTACCTCTACACGCACCTTTTGTCACAACACCAGAAACTTGGTAAGGCCTGCCAAGCAACTTATTAGCAATTTCTATTTCGCCTTTTTGCAAATATTCTCTAATTGAAGAAGAAGAGCAGATTTCTCCATCGATAATCAATGGTTCTAATCTAGTCAGAGAGTATCCGTACGTTTCAGAATATTTCCTTAGAGTTAATGTATTACCCAATCGTTTATGACCAAAAGTACAACTTTCTCCAACAACTATGTGTTTAGCATTATATCTACCTATCAAAATATTACTGATGAAGTCGTCACAGCTTACTTGAGCAAAATCTTTATTGAAATCAATACTATATAAGTAATCTATGCCATAGCTGCTGATTAGTTCCTTTTTTCGTTCTTGGTTTATCAATCTAAAATTGTTCCTGTTAGATAAGATAGTTAATGGGTGAGGCTCAAAGGTTAAAATTGCAGAGGGTAATCTTCTTTCCTGCGCTGTTCTCTTTAGAGTAGAAATTGCAAATCCATGTCCTAAATGAACGCCGTCAAAATTTCCAAAAGTTAATGCTACGTTGTTCTCTATCCCTTGATCAAAATCATAAACAATTTTCATACAATTTGATATTTTATAAATATTTCTTATATAATAACTGTATTTTATAAACTGCGGAGATAAATCGTGAAAAATACTAAAGGAAAGGTCGTGATATACGTAAAGCAGCACTGTCCGTTCTGCAAGAAAGCAAAAGAGTTGCTAGATCAAAAAGGTGTGAAGTATGAAGAAATCGATGTGCTCAAAAACTCAGATTTGTTTAATGAAATAAAATCAAAATATAACGTTAAGACAGTTCCACAGATCTTTATTAACGATGAGCATATCGGAGGGTGTGATAAATTAATGGATCTTGAAAGAGAAGGAAAGTTGGATGATATGTTAAACAATGATGAAGATCACACTAATGTTACAACCTATACAAGCAGCAATGATGAATATGAAAAATGTGTTATATCACACGATGATTTTATGTAATTTCTTGTCTCGCTTTCATTGTCATGTAATGCACGAGTGAAAAACTAGTATGCTCACTTAAGCGATTTTTAATGGATTAAAAATACAATTCATTTAGTGAGTTTTTTTAGTGGGCGAAAATGACAAAAAATATTTCAATTGTTAGCAAAAACTTAATTAGTATTGAACTAGTTAACAAACAAGATTTAGAAAATTTCATCAAAATCTTTACGGTACTTGATAAGCATATAGCAGCTAAAACACTTTTTGCAGAAGAAGTGAGAATAGAGTATAAACAACACGATAGCATAGAGGTTGTTGATTTACTAAAAAGTTCAGGCTTTACATATCATGATGTTGAAAATGTATTACATCACTTGAATAAACATGGAATGAAGGTATCAAGCAGCGTTACAGCATGCGCTCTCTTTTCTGCATACAATAATGCACTTGAATCTAAAGATGTGGCATTTTCCTTGTTTGAGGGTTCTCCACAATTTAACATTAGAATAAATAAAAACGCCTTCATAATAATCCCTATGAGTGAAGAGAATTTGGAGTTGGATTCACAAAATAGCAGAATGTTTATAGAGTTGTTGAAGAGCGAGAAAAGTATGTATGATTGTATAGTAAAAGAAAATACTATTAATGTCGTAGTACATTCTGAAATGCACCAAGCCATAAATTCGATTATAAAATCACTGATAAAATCTTGCCTTTTAGCGCAAGAAGAAGAAGTAAAGCTCAAAGAGAGATTGAGACAACTTGCTTTTAAAGATCAAGCTTTTGTTGAGTATTCCAGCATCAAAACTATCAATAGATACCCACATAATCATCCATTGAGAAAGTATGAAGGTATTACTAAGGGCATAGAAAACATTCTATGTAATTTTATAACAAATGAGAACAGTGAGTCTGCTATAGAGCAACTAAATAGGCTGAGCTTAGAGATTTCTCCAGATACTCCAAGAATCATTACTAAAACTATAGATAAACTTGTCAAGTTCCACTAAATATTGTGGGAGCTTTGCATTATTCTCCGTTATTCCAGCGTTGCTTGCTGGAATAACATCAAAGAGTTCGGGTTAGAAAGTAGATCTCTTACATAACCCGCTTTCTTATGGTAATTTTAGCATTAAGGCTTGCTTGCGCTTTTCCCAAGTATTCTGTGGTTGCGTTTTTCCTAAAAATTCCTTACCATAAATTGGTTATGCAGGAGATCTAATCAAGCTTTTAGCTCCTCAAACACTTCGCTTGCTCTATTTAGAATGGAATCAGGAAAACCGGCAAGTTTTGCCACATGTATTCCATATGATTCATCTGCAATACCCTCAACCACTTCATGTAGAAAGATTACCTCTCCATCCCATTCTTTTATTTTCACACAAAAGCATTTTACGTTTTTTAAGTATTCACCTACTTTAGTTAATTCATGATAGTGAGTTGCAAAAATAGCGCGGCATTTATTTACATCGTGAATATGTTCAATTACCGCCTGAGCAATAGATAAGCCATCATATACTCCCGTGCCCCTGCCAATTTCATCAAGTATCACCAAGGAACGATCTGTTGCCTGATTGACTATCGTTGCTGTTTCAATCATCTCCACCATGAAGGTGGAATAACCTGCTGTTATATTATCTGTTGCGCCAACCCTGCTGAATATCTTATCAATCACGCCAATATGCGCACTATCTGCTGGTACAAATGATCCCATGTGAGCTAAAATTGCAATGAGAGCGTTTTGCCTCAAAAAAGTGCTTTTTCCCGCCATATTAGGCCCTGTAATTAGATGTATACCAGCTAAATTGATGCTGTTTGCAATAAACTTATCGTTAACTTCAACCACTGGGTGTCTTCCACCACAGATGTTGAATTTTTTGCTATCGTCAATAATGGGTTTTACATAATTGTTTTGCGCTGCAAGTTCTGCAAATGCGGTTCTGATATCAAGTTTTGCCAAAGCATTTGCAGCAAGAGCGATCTTCTCAGATTCTTTGGCAATTTTACTACATAGTTCGCCAAAAATTTTTATTTCTAAGTTAATCACAGCGTCACGTGCCGTAAGAATTTTATTTTCTAATTCTTTCAATTCATTAGTAGTATAGCGCATACTATTTGCTAGGCTTTGCCTATGAATAAATATGTCCGAAGTTATTTTGTGATTTGCTGATACTTCAATGTAATAACCAAGTATGTTGTTGTGTAATATTTTGAGTGCTGCAATGCCAGTTAAATTGCGATAAGATTCACGGAGTTTAGTAATCAGTTTGTTACTGTTATTTAATACATAGGATAACTCTGATAATTCTTGGTTATATTTTGGATCGATAAATCCTCCTTCTTTTGCGGAATTGAGATTGTTATCAAGTACAGCACTGCTAAGAAGCTTAAATAGGTCTCTATGATTGCCAAGGCTTTTGTGTATTGTACTGAGTTCATTTTCGTCACTGCTTGTAATCTGAGCAGTGGACACAGGCTCTTTTTCTCTGGGTTCCAGTGTTAAACACTGGAATGACATCTGATGGTTAGCTGTTGGTTTTTCATGTAAATGATAATTATGTAAGGTAGACAGAAATTCGGATAGCTCAAAAGTTTTTCCAAGGCCGATTTTTAATAAATTAATATCTTTCGGTGAACCACGTCCTAGCATCAAACGCGACAACGATCTCTCAATATCTGGAATGCTAGAGAGTATTTCCCGTATTTTTTTGCGTGACTCATAATTATTTACAAAAAATTCAACAGTGCTAAGCCTCAAATTGATTGCTTTAGGACAAGCAGGGGGTGATGCGAGCATTTGTTTGAGCAAACGTCCACCAGAAGCTGTTACTGTATGATCAACAACTGAGATCAGTGAGCCTTTTTTTTCACCAAATTGAGTTGAAAATAACTCAAGATTCCTCCTTGCTGAAGCATCGATGAGCATAAAACTTTGTTGCTTATAAGGCTTTGGCAACTCAAGTCTTGGAATGGAGCCCCTTTGCGTTACTCTAACATATTCAAGCAGCGCACCACACGCCATAACTTCCACCTTGCTAAAATTTCCTATAACCCCAAGTTCTCTAACTTTGTAAAATTCGCATAGTGTTCTGTGGGATTTGTTATACTCAAAAAAGCTCTGTGCATGCTGCGTGATCGATATTTTATAATTTTTTAAAATTGACCTGATTTTTTCGTCCTCAGTGAGCTTTTCAGAAATCAATAATTCTTTTGGTGATATACGTAGTAAATCACTATCTAGAGCTTTTAAGTTCGTTAAAGTGTGACAAAACTTTCCTGTTGACAATTCAAGCCAGCTAACAGCATATTCCTCATTTTGCTCAACTATGGATGCGAGATAATTATTGCTTTTATCCTCCAGCAGCGAATCTTCGATAATTGTGCCTGGAGTTACAATTCGCACTACGTCACGTTTTACTATGGATTTATAGCCTCTTCTTTTTGCTTCATCAGCAGTTTCTAACTGGTCACAGATTGCTACTTTGAATCCTAAATTTATTAGCTTGTGCAGGTAAGATTCGCTACTATGTGCTGGTACTCCACACATTGGTATATCCTGCCCACACGAATTACCTCTCTTAGTGAGCACTATATTCAGCAACTTCGCAGCTTTAATGGCGTCATCGAAAAACAATTCATAAAAATCTCCCAGTCTATAAAACAACAGATGATCTTTATATTGGGCTTTTAGGCTCAAATATTGCTCCATCACAGGAGTGTTTTTTTCTCTTACGAAACTCATTTAAATATATTGTATTAGTTCACTACACGTGTGAAAATTTAAGCAGAGGTCTACGCAAATTCTTAGGAATATGTTCTGTAGTTCCCTCTATACTAAAATTATATGGAATTTCAGCTTTTTGAAAAGCCTAAACTGCGAATTTTGCCACACTAGTAGCAACTGGAGAAAAAAAGCATCCTCTATTTTCGTTTTTGACTTTTTTGAAAATAATGTATACTATAAAAATAGTGTGCTAGTTGAATGAATGGATATTAAAGGATCACCATCAGGTAAGCTGGTTATAAGGCATTTATACCCAATCTCTTAACACCAAAATTTGAATAGGACGATAATAGCCTTTCTAGATATTTTGGGCATGTTATCCAGAGCATACGCGTCAAGTTAAGGAAATACTGCCAAATATAGCAACATTTAAAGTGGGTATTTTGTTTGTTACATTTATTTTTTGGGAAATTTTGATCTAAAATAAGATAATTCTTTTAGAAAAATCTATAAATTACCAGCTTTATTACTTAATATCTAAAATAACTTTTACCACCTTTCTTTTTCCTTATGCCACTTTTCTTTAACTTGACGCGTATGGTATGACGAACTGCGCCCCAGCGTTACGTGCTGGGATAACAAGAAGGAACGTTGGGATGACAGGAAAGAATGCATATTATCATGCAAGAAATTCACTGAAATTTTGAAAAATTTAATCTACTTCTGTATTCAAATATATCAAGCAGTAATTCAAAATCAGCAATTGCGCTTTTTGCATTATTATACGCGAGGTTAAGTAGTTCCTTGTCCTTACATAAATCAGCAAATTTAAATTCCATGCATCCTGACTGTTTTATACCTAAAATATCTCCGCTGCCTCTTAGCATCATATCCTTTTCAGCAATGTAGAATCCATCTTGTGACTCACACATGATCTTTAATTTTGAAGATGAGCTTTTGCTTAGATTATCGTATAACAATACACAAAAAGAGGGCTTACTCCCTCGCCCTACCCTGCCTCTTAACTGATGTAATTGTGATAACCCAAATTGTTCTGCATTTTCTATAATCATAATGGTTGCATCCGGTACATCTATACCAACCTCTATCACAGTAGTTGCAACGAGGAGAGAAAATTCATGCCTTTTGAAGGAAAACATAACTTGATCTTTCTGCTCTTGAGTTAATTTTCCGTGTATTATTCCAACTTTATCAAAAAATGTTTTTTGTAATTCCTGAAAGCGCATTTCTGCTGCAGCAATATTAAGCTCTTCGTTTTCTTCTATATATGGACAAATCCAATATGCTTTCTCGCCCCTATTTATAGCATCCTTCAGTTTCTCAATAATATCTGGTGCTCTCTTAACGTTCATAATAACGGTTTTTATTGGCAATCTGGATTTTGGCTTTTCTCTCAAGATTGAACACTCAACATCGCCATACATGGCTTGTTGCAAAGTTCTTGGGATTGGAGTTGCAGTAACAAAAAGTATGTCGGTATTTTCTCCTTTCCCTACTAAGCGATTTCTCTGCATCACTCCAAATCGCTGTTGCTCGTCTATAACTGCAAGTCCTAAATTTTTAAATGTAACGTTAGCTTGAAACAGCGCATGAGTACCAATCACTATATTTAAAATACCACTTGCAAGTTCGTTCATGATAATCTTTCTTTCCTTGCGCGTAGTTTTGCCAGTAAGCAGAGCAACTTTTATATCAGTGCAAGATAAAGCCTCTTCGATCCAATTATAATGTTGCTCCGCCAAGATAGTAGTTGGTGCCATTAGAGCTGCCTGCATGTTATTTTCCACCACACTCAGCATCGCAAAAAGTGCAACTACAGTTTTGCCACTACCAACATCACCTTGCAGCAAGCTTACCATGCGGTACTTGGATTTTTGTCTCTCTGAGATTTCATCTACTGCACGAATTTGATCATTTGTTAATTGAAATGATAATCCACTCAAGACTTGTTCTTTATATTTGTTGGATATTGTAAACTCTCTTCCCCTTTTTTTTACGTGATTTTCTCTTGCAAGTTTCAGCGCTAGCTGATACGCAAACAATTCGTCATAGGCAAGCCTTTTCCTGCAAACTTCCGCTTCTGCCAATGAGCTTGGTCTGTGCAACTTTATGATACTTTCTCTCCAGCTTAGCCATTTTTTTTGTTTAATTAACGTGGCATCTATCCACTCCGGCAAATCAGGCAGCCCTTCTAGATTAGAGCATATCATGTTTCTCATGCTCTTGTTAGTAATGCCACGGCATAGTTGGTAAACCGGCTCTATGCAAGCTATTTCTTCAAATTGGCTAATGTTAAGCGATACATAATCTGGGTGAGTAATTTGCCAATGTTCAGCAAATTTTTCGAGTTTTCCACTGATGATTACATTGGCTCCGATTGGAAATAATTTATGCAGATATTTAACTGAGTAATTAAAAAAAACTATAAATAAATACTGACTTTCACTTTCGACGATTATTTTATATGGTCTGCCCCTAAAAGTGGGAGGCTGATGTTCATAAACCTTTGCCACGAAAGTTGTAAGTTCTCCAACTTGAGCATCAAGTAGTGACTTGCTTCTATCTACATAACTGAGCGGCCTATAAAACAACAGGTCCACCACTTTGTCCCCACCACAAAGTTTAGGCAATATCGCAGAATGAAACTTAGGCAGCTTGTCATTTAGGAAAGCCAGTATATCTGATTGCTCATCGAGACTCATACATGTGTAAAATTGTTTGTCCATAATAGAGCTTTCTTAAAATTCTGTCACCTTATGGTCAAGCTATTTATTATTATATAGCTATATTTTTATTGACTTATTAATCATTTTCATGTATTATTGTACTATATAATAGTCTATATCGAGATATTAGTAGTGAGTAGCTCTATACAAGAAGAAAAGGAAAATCCAGTAGTTACGCTAAGGGCTCAAGCATATAATTTCAATTTTAACATGCTGAGGGCTAGTAAAGATAATGCTAAAGCAAACTCTGGTGATCAGGCTTATAGAGACATTGATAGAATGGATTTTATCATTCATGATAAAAGTGTAGACAAAATCTTAATTAAAGCAGTGATAAACAGAGATAAGGAAGAATTTGATAAGATTTGGGAAAAATATTGTGAAGGTCCAGAAATTCCTAGTGATAAAAAAACTGATCAATATAAAGAAGAGATTAAAAAATTTTACGATTTAGGCAAAGAGCACATTCACCTATTACCGAAGGAAGAAACCGGAAATTATCGTCCGTTTGCAAAAGAAGTTTTTAAGGAAATGTTCAAGTATACTGGAACGAAGGTTCCAAGTGATTCTATCTTAGAGGAACTGGTTACCAATTGTAATCAAGCAGGGTATGAAGCTGCTTTATTTACAGAAGTTGTCTTTAAACTCAATAGTTATGATTTAACGTCACACAATCCTGTAAAAGTGATGAATATTGACTGCATTGATATAAATCACATAACAGTAAAATCTGATATGGTAATACCTGTAGTTAAATTTGATAATCCTGAAGAAAAGTTAAGCAAGTTGTCCAGCTCACTAGAATTCACGCTTGAATCTCAAGATGGGAAAGATGGCGTAACATATACAAATGGCAATTTGTTACTTACTGTTCCTCGAGAGTTGAAAAATTACAAAGTTGGTGATAAAAATTTATTTAACATTATTAAAGAGTATTTCCAAAAGTTTTGCGAGAAGTTAGGATTTAAATTTGAAGTAGAAATAGAGCACGATTTAGGCGATCCGATGGAAGTGAAGAGCAGTCTGGAAAATGTAGAACCTCCTGTTCATGGTAATGAACATGGAAACGCACCTGGGCCTGGAGACTAACGGTTAAAATATCTCAATCCCTGTCAGCTTGTTTGCGCAATTAATCACTTCAGAACTCGGAAATTGATTTTTAAACCAAGTGTATTGGCGCTTTGCGTAGTGCCTCGTATTGGTTTGAGCAATTTGTATTGCTTCATCTAAATTGATCTCACCTTTTAAGTATTTTATAATTTCTGGCACTCCGTGTGCTTTCATAGCTGGCAAATGTGGAGCTAGGTTCATGCTAAGTAGCTTTTCTACTTCATCAATTGCTCCATTTTCAACCATTGTAATAAAACGAGAATTTATTTTTCGGTATACATCTTCACGTTTAGGCAAAATTGTGTATACCTTAAAATTATCGAACAAGGGAGGCTGTCTATTCTCTTGCCATACGAAAATTGACTTGCCAGTTTCGATGATAACTTCAAGTGCCCTTGAAAGACGATGCGAGTCATTCATGAATATTTTATCCTGAATTCTTGGGTCTTTGCTTAGCACTAATTTGTAGAACTCCTCTTTACTTAAATTTTCCCTGAGCTCACTTACATTTTTTCTCACTTCCTGACTTGCTTGCGGAATTGATGATAAGCCCTTGATTAAGCTGCTGATGTAAAGCCCGCTTCCTCCAGTGATGATGGGTACTTGTGAACTTTCTAGCGCGTTATTGACTTCCTTCTTCAAATCTTCTAACCACAGACCCACGGAATAATTTTCCTTTGCCGAAACATAACCATACAGTTTATAGAACTCTTCTTGCTTTGGTGGTTGAGCGGTAATTATGGGAATTTCTTTATATACCTGCTTTGAGTCACAATTTATTATACCAATATTCCCATATTTTTCCACCAGTTTACCGCATAATTCTGATTTACCTGAAGCCGTAATTCCTGTAATAATTACTATATTATCTCTCATTTATATTAATTTAATTAACATATGATAGGGTGTAGTAAAAATTTGGATTCTACAATCTAAAATTTGGAGATCTTTATGGCAGAAAACAACGACAATAACTCATTTACTAAGCGTTTTACAAACAGGACTCCTAATGATACAGGAGGAGGTTTCTCTAGTAAGTATTCGTCTCAAAACACAAAAGAACGTGCACTAGGAGAAAAAGGAAAAATTTCTGAATTAGCAGGCAAAAAAACTGAACCAAAAGAAGCTTTTTCTGAAAGTGGCGGCATAAAAAGTAAAAGTAGAACTGTCAATGAGAGATCCTTTGCTGATGCGACAAGAAGAAGCAGATCAGATCTCATATATTTAGTTCGTGGTAAAGATCGCGGAAAGTCAGCATGGCACTATGTGTTAGTTGATAAAGATAAAAGAGAGATGTTTCTTGCAAAAAGCAGAACTGGCTCCATGGATGTTGCAGATTATGGAGAAATTCTATATTCAGGATGGGGAGAAGATCCACCACAAGAAATCGTTGATAAAATCAATGAAGAGTTTGGGCTATAGCAGCGAGTTCCACATTTACAAAAGCCAGCAATTTCTGACAAAATTCATCATAAGTAGCTATTTAATTGCTTAAAGCCGGACCCAGTAGAAAGAAAGGAGTTCTTTTGGGTAATCTCTTGCTTCCAACCCTTCCACCTGGGTAAGGTACACCAAAATCTCAGTTTACGTTAAATCATTTTCTGCAACCAACTGAAAAGGTAGCTAGAAGACAGCTGACTATAACATTAGAAAGGCATCTAGCTGGCTGGCTTATAAATAAACCAATCATTTCCCTATTCTTAGCAAAAGAAAGTGGTGTTTTACCATTATT
>NZ_JAAXCS010000198.1:0-1294 GCF_013309895.1 Wolbachia endosymbiont of Atemnus politus
TTGATACTCCAATAATCTTTAATGTTTGGGTTGCAATGAATGTAGATAAGCTTTCGTCTTGCAAAAAATATATATTTACTTTATGTTTTTTTTTATCATTCTGTTTGAGAACTGGATTATGGTATCGCACCATTCACTTCTTTGTTCATCTGTTTCCAGTGGTAGCCCTATTATTATTATTAGCCCAGCTTCATTTTTTTCGAATATTCTGTTTAGATTACCTAAATCTGTTTTTTTTTCTGTTATACACGTTATGAGCTACGTTTTATCACTGAATGCTATGCCTATTCGCTTTCCTCCCATGTCAAGGCACATTATGCGTTTGTCTCTTGAAATGGATTTGAGAAATTCATCATAATTTTTATGTAGCATCTATTGACATGAAAAACACTCAATCATAATCGATATCTGTTTTTATGTTGCTGCAATATTTCACTTTTTTTGAATATGTCATGTGAAACTTTGTTGGCTCTCTGCATTGATTCTAATCTGCAGTAATATAAACTTTTCAGGACTTTTTTTCCCACGCAAGCATATGTATTTTATGCAAATAATGTTTATGTGCATTGGCAGGCAGGAACAAATTTATGGAGTCCTATCACTTCCGTGTTCTATAATTCATCTCTGATCAAGATCGTACGTTGTTTTAAATGTTAAATTTTCGTGCTCGCAAAGGAAATCTAGGTGTTGTACAGAACCTTCATTTGTCGAAATTGAAGACTATACTTTATCATTGTCTTGATTTTTCTCTGCTAATAATTTTTGCAAGACTTTGTTCCGCACTACGAATGAACCTGTTAGTCGCTTTTCTATAAATACATTTGCAGCATATGACTCTATTCCAGGGGAAGTATTACCTGTAATAATAGAAATTGAAGCAGTTGGGGCTATAGCGAGCTTACGTGTAAAACCTTCCATTATATTGAGTTATTAAGCTTCTAGGCATGCTCTCTTTTCTTCTGCTAATTTTTTAGAAACCACATCTGCTTGCTCGTGTAGATACTGGAATATTTTTATCTTTTATTTATTTTGAATTTTTTATTCCACTGTGGTGTTCTATTACTGATTCGATAGGAACCATTTTACACTGTAAAAATGAGTGAAATCCCATCACACCAAGTTCTACACTACGCTCTCTTATTGTAGAGTATTTTGCTCACTGTATTTCGTCTGGAGCTTTATTTATGAAATAAATAATGACTTTATGCAATAAAGTCAGTTCATATTTCATGGTCGGCAGAAATTAGAGCTTGACTAGTGACCGTTTACCTGCTACAATATTAAGTTAATAATT
>NZ_JAAXCS010000199.1:0-1239 GCF_013309895.1 Wolbachia endosymbiont of Atemnus politus
ACGTTGAACGTACGCTCGTGAATTTGTGTATTTAAAATATAATACCTGAATAAAGACAGACAAAGTCTCCATTACAAATATTGCTCCAATAACAGCAAAAAGCACTTCCATTTTAATTAAAACGCTAGTTAACCCTAAAGCTGCACCGATTGGCAAACTGCCAATGTCACCCATAAATATTTTTGCTGGATGTGTATTAAACCACAAGAAATTTAAAGTCGCTCCTATAAACGCAATTCAGAATAAAATGATGTTCATGTCTGCTTGAGTCAGATATGAAACTAGTCCCAAAGCGACAAAAGAAGTGATTGCTTGAGTTGCAGCAAGGCCCTCGAGGCCATCCGCAAGATTTACAGCGTTAGCAGAGCCGACAACCACAAATGCAGCAAAAGGAACATAGAGGTAGCCAAAGTCGATTATTACTCCTTTAAATAGGAACATTTTTGTAAAATCTTCAGTAAAGTACAACTTAAACATAGATATACCAACCAGAATTACAATAAATTGGATAAGTATTTTGGTTTTTGCGCTTAAACCCTGATGGTTATTTGTTTTTAATTTTAAATAATCGTCAATAAATCCAATCAGAGCAAAAAATAGTGTTATAACCACCAACAATAGAATATCTGGCGTTAACTGAGTCCAAAGTAGAATTGGTAATAAAGAGGAAATCAGTATTACTATGCCGCCCATAGTGGAAGTATATCTTTTTGTAATTAAATGACTTTCTGGTCCGCATAACCTAATTGGTTGCCCATCTTTTTTGATTTTTTTAGAAGCTTTATAAAATAAGGATAAAGAACAAACCCTAAAATGAACGAGGTGAAAAATATTTTTGTAGGCAAGCCCATTTTATTTAAATTGAGTATCATATAAGCAAACGATGATTTGATCATATCTGATAGGTTTAAACAAATTGATGAATTATTTTATAAGTCGTTGATACCAACATGTATGATACAGAAACAGGTCAAAAAATAGAGTTATTATTTAAATTGTATAAGAGCCATATAAAGCTTGACATGCTAAAAGGAAGGCCATACAAAGTACTATGTGAATTAGATTGTGTGCAATGTAGCATTTTTCTTGTCATTCCAGTACTGGCCTGTTGGTCTCACAAATGCAGGTTGAAAACTGGGCTGGAATGACAGCCCTTTCTTGTCACCCAAGTACTCCTCTCCTGTCATCTAAGTAGCGGACACTGGTTCCTTTATGATGGTGTCATCCAAGTAGCCCTTT
>NZ_JAAXCS010000200.1:0-1162 GCF_013309895.1 Wolbachia endosymbiont of Atemnus politus
TATGACACAAATAGTAGAAGCATTTGGCAAGCCGCATGTGAATGTGGGAACAATAGGGCATGTGGATCATGGAAAAACGACATTAACGGCGGCGATAACGAAGTATTATGGGAATTTTGTAGCGTATGATCAAATAGATAAAGCACCGGAAGAGAGGAAAAGAGGAATAACGATAGCAACAGCACATGTTGAATATCAGACAGAAAAGAGACATTATGCACATGTTGATTGTCCTGGGCACGCTGACTATGTGAAAAACATGATAGTGGGTGCAGCACAGATGGATGCAGCAATATTGGTAGTGTCTGGGGTTGATGGACCGATGCCGCAAACAAGAGAGCATATATTGCTCGCAAAGCAAGTAGGTGTTAAGTATATTGTTGTATATATAAATAAAGCTGATGTTGCTGATCACGATATGATAGGTTTGGTAGAGATGGAAGTTAGAGAATTGTTAACTAAGTATGGCTTTCCTGGAGATGAAGTACCATTTATTGTGGGCTCAGCATTGAAAGCATTGGAAGGAGATGAAGATGGTGAATATGGAAAAAAGTCAATAGATAAATTGATGAAAGCATTAGATGAATATGTACCAGATCCGAAAAGGCCTGTGGATTTATCATGTTTAATGCCGATTGAGGATGTATTTTCGATATCGGGGCGTGGTACAGTGGTAACGGGAAGAATAGAGAGGGGGGAAGTAAAGACAGGTGATGAGATAGAGATAGTAGGTCTGAGAGCGACACAAAAGACGATATGCACTGGTGTAGAAATGTTTAAGAAATTACTAGAGAAGGGGAGTGCTGGGTTAAATGTGGGAGTATTGTTAAGAGGAACAAAGAGAGAAGAGGTAGAAAGAGGTCAGGTATTAGCAAAGCCAGGAACAATAACACCGCACAAAAAATTCAAGGCTGAAGTCTACATATTAAAGAAAGAAGAGGGGGGAAGGCATACGCCATTTTTTGCGAATTACCAGCCACAGTTTTATATAAGAACTACAGATGTAACAGGAAGTATAAAATTGCTGGAGGGAAAGGAGATGGTAATGCCAGGAGATAATGTAAGTATAGAAGTGGAATTGCAGGCATCGATAGCGATAGATAGGGGATTGCGTTTTGCAATAAGAGAAGGTGGTAGAACTGTTGGTTCTGGTGTTGTTTCC
>NZ_JAAXCS010000022.1:0-15445 GCF_013309895.1 Wolbachia endosymbiont of Atemnus politus
ACAATCGTTGTATGTCACATGGCTGGCTGAATCTTGACAAACCAATAGGAATTAGTTCTGCGCAAGCTGTAACCCAAGTTAAAAAGATTTTTGGCATCAAAAAAGCCGGTCATTTGGGGACGCTTGATCCTTTAGCTTCAGGTGTGTTACCAATTGCTCTTGGTGAAGCGACAAAAACTATACCGTACTTATCTTGTGATTTAAAAGCATATGATTTCACAATAAAATGGGGAGAGCAAAGAACTACAGACGATTTAGATGGTGACACTGTTAAAGCTAGCGATATAAAACCTGAATATAATCAAATAAGTTGTGCAATCAAGAACTTTGTGGGTGAGATAACACAAACTCCTCCTCAATTTTCAGCAATAAAAATCAATGGGGTAAGAGCATATAAATTAGCAAGAAGCGGACAAAAAGCGAATATAAAGCCTCGCTTAGTGCGAATATATGAACTAAAATTGATCTCTGTTGATACCATAAATAATAGTGCTGATTTTTCTATGGTGTGCGGTAATGGCGTATATGTGAGATCAATCGCAAGAGATCTTGGAATCGCACTGAATTGCTTTGGACATATTACAAGACTAAGAAGAATTATGGTAGGTAATTTTAGAGAAGATGAATCAGTAACGATTAAACAAGCTGCACAATTGTATGAACACTATAGTCTGAGTGCCGGTGTCATCCAAGTAGCTGACACTGGGATGACAAAAGGTGATACTGGAGTAATAGAAGGTGGTGGAGTGACAGGGAGTAATGCAAAAAATCCGGTTATCCCTATCGCATCAGCTTTAAAATCAATGATTAAAGTTGAAATTTCCCTAGAAGAAGCAACGAAAATCAGAAAAGGTCAGGAAATTGTATTAAATAACTTGCGTAATTTAAAGAATTATGATATCTTTTGCACAATAGTGGGTAATGTGCCTATTGCGATCTGCAGTTTTACTTGTGGTTGTGTAAAACCTATTCGTGTTTTTAATATTTGAGATGAGGTTTAGATGTCAATACCATCAGAAAAGAAAAAGAATTGAATAAATATATATTTAATAAAAGAAAATAACACAGGTTCATCCATTGTACAATGTGCAATTTTAACTGAGAGAATCAGTAATTTAACTGAGCACTTTAAAGTGCACAAGCATGACTCTAAGCGTGGTTTACTTTTATTAATAGATAGAAGACGCATACACTTAAATTATATAAAGCGTAAGTTTGGTAATCAGGCCTATCAGGAGTTATTAGAGAAGTTAGGCATTAGAAAATAATCGAGGAATTTTGTATGTTTGAAGTTATATAAAAAATCTATAGATTGGGGTGGTCGTACCTATATCGTTAGAAACTGGAAAGATAGCACGCCAAGCTGATGGCTCAGTAGTTGTAAATTATGGTGATACTTCTATTTTAGTAACCATTGTACGTAAAAAGAAGGAAGAAAACGTTGATTTTCTGCCTCTAAACGTGCAATTTATTGCAAAAAGCTATGCTATGGGTAAGATCCCTGGTGGCTTTTTTAAAAGAGAAGGCAAGCCATCTGATAGAGAAACATTAATATCAAGAGTAATAGATAGAAGTATAAGACCACTATTTCCAGAAGGTTTTTACGATGAAGTCAGCGTGGTGTGCAATTTATTAACTTATGATACGACCAATCCACCTGAAGTACCAGCATTGATTGGCACTGTTGCAGCTCTTGCAATTTCCGGTGTTCCTTTTCACTTTACTATAGCTGGAATTCTGATTGGCTGTGATGAAAATAATAACTATATACTCAACCCATCTGTTCAAGAGATGAAAGCAAGCAACTTAGATCTGTTTTTATCTGGTGACGAGCATTCAATTTTGATGGTTGAATCAGAAGTAAGAGAGCTTTCCGAAGAAAATGTTCTAAGCGCAATAAAATTTGGTCATGAACACCTTCAACCTGTAATTAAGCTTATAAAAGAGTTTGCTAACACTGTTGGCAATAAACCTGAAAATTTTGCTTCTATTGATATGTCAGATATAATGCAAGATCTTGAAAAGCACAGTAAAGACTTTGAAAAAGCATACTCACAAACAGTAAAACAAGAGCGGACTAAAACTTTAGAAGCGCTCAGAGGTGATATATCAAACACCCTTAAGGAAGCTGGAAAAGATGAGAAATTAATTACATATGCAATAAAAAGCTTTGAAAGGTCCTTAGTGCGTGAGATAATTAAAAAGAAAGGTACGAGAATAGACGGTCGTAAGCACGATGAAATACGCCAGATAGAAATTGAAGTTGATATTTTAGCCAGAACTCATGGTTCTGCGCTGTTTACAAGAGGTAGCACCCAAGCACTGGTTGTTACTGCTCTTGGTACTACACAAGACGAACAAATTGTAGATGATATTGAAGGTGACAGACGTGAGCATTTCATGTTGCATTACAATTTCCCTTCATTTGCTGTTGGAGAAGCTTCTGCTATACGCGCACCAGGAAGAAGAGAAATTGGTCATGGTAAACTTGCTTGGAAGGCAATTCATCCTGTTTTACCTGATAAATCTGAATTCCCTTATACGATAAGAGTAGTATCTGAAATTATGGAATCAGATGGCTCTTCTTCTATGGCAACAGTTTGCGGAACTTCCCTTGCCTTAATGGACACAGGTGTACCAATAAAGGCCCCCGTTGCTGGAATTGCCATGGGCCTCATTAAAGATAAAAATGAGTATATAATACTTTCCGATATACTGGGCGATGAAGATTATCTTGGCGACATGGACTTTAAAGTAGCAGGAACTAGTGAAGGAATTACAGCATTGCAAATGGATATGAAAATTTCTGGCATAAGCTTTGAAATTGTTGAAAAGTCTTTAGAACAAGCAAAGGCTGGAAGATTACACATCCTAGAAAAAATGAATGCGGTGATTTCGGAACATAGCGATGATGTAAAAAGTCATGCACCAAGAATGATATCATTTTACATAGATAAAAATAAAATTTCTGCGGCTATTGGTACTAAAGGAAAAAATATACGCAATGTGTGTGAAAGAAGTAATGCAAAAATTGAAATAGGAGATGATGGCAAAGTTTCTGTGTTTGCTACGAGTAGTACCGAAGCTGAAATTGCGAAGAATATGATGATTGATTCAATAACAGAACTAGAGCAGGGTGCCATAGTTGACGCTAAGGTTGTAAAGATAGAGAAATCTATTGTAGAGCTTGAACTCCTCAATGGAAAAAAAGGGAAAATGCATATAAGTGAAGTAGCTAATCAGCATATAGAATCTATTGAGGACATACTTAAACAGGGTGATGCTTTCAAAGCGTTGGTAATTGATTTTGAAAAAGGTGGATGCCCAAAATTGTCGAGGCGTCGCATTGATCAAGAAACAGGTGAATTCTTTGAAGGCGAACTTTACAATGAGGATAAGAAAGATGGCTCAAATGAGAGGGATTATCATAATAGTCCATTTAATAAAAAACCTGGTTACCGTAAGAGACCTGCTCGTCCTCGTTCTGGCTTCAGTAACAGGAATAATAGACCCAATTTTGGCAATGATGACTCATCATCGGGCTTTTATTAAGTTCTTCCTAGGTACTGAGATGTAACAGAGGTTTTACAGCAGGTTTTTAAGATCGTTTACAGCCTTTTCCATATCTTCAGCTCTAAATATTGCTGACCCAGCAACTAATATATCTGCACCTGCTTTTATTATATTAGCTGCGTTTAGGGGACTCACTCCACCATCTACTGAAATTTGTGTTTTAAGACCACGCTCTTGTATCATTTTCTTCACAACAGATATCTTGCTTAGTTGCGAGTGGATAAACTCCTGTCCTCCAAATCCAGGGTTGACTGTCATAATCAGTACAATATCCAACTCATGTATTATGTATTCAAGCATACTTGGAGGAGTTGAAGGAACGATTGAAACTCCAACTTGAATTGCTTTTTTTGTATCGTTCTTGTATGACTTTATCCTTCTTATCAGTCCATCGAGGTGTATCTCTGCTTCTGCATGTATAGTGATGATATCAGCACCAGCATTTATAAAGCTTTCAATATGGTCACCAGGAGATTTAATCATTAAGTGCACATCAAAAGGAAGATTGGTATATTTACGTATTGCAGAGACAACACTTGGACCAATTGTAATATTTGGAACGAAATTCCCATCCATAACGTCTATATGTATGTAATCCACACCTAAGTCGCTAATTTTCCTTACTTCTTCCCCTAATTTTGCAAAGTCTGCTGACAGTATAGAAGGTGCAATTTTGATGCCCATGTTTTCATTAAAAAATAGAAAAATAACTTATTTTTAAAACTCTGTCACCCCAGTCCTTGATTCCAGAAAAATCAATGTTACTGTTAGAGTGATAAGGTCTTTCAGGAACCTACTGCAAACATCGTATTTACATGTTGACTTCATACGTGTTAAGAAGCATTTTATATATATGTTGTGCGCCCGTAGCTCAGCTGGATAGAGCAACAGCCTTCTAAGCTGTGGGTCGTAGGTTCGAATCCTACTGGGCGCACTCTTTGCATCAGTATTTTCTATAAACCTTCAAGTACTCTGGCACTACATTTTCAATTGATAGTGGCCGGATTTTTATTGTTTCAAGGTCAGTTGACTTTTCAGTTGAGCTACTCATCATAACTCTTACCTGATCTCGAGTGAGCATAGGACTTGCATCACCGGTTATGGGTTTCAGCAGCATAGAAGTGATCCTATTCTCTAAGAAAAAAGCTATTAACTTTGCCATTGGAAAAGATACGTTGACTAACAAGCACTTTCTGTTAGTAACATTCAAAATAAACTTTAATAAGCTTTTGAAAGAGTAGACTTTCGGTCCACCTACATTGTAAACCTTTTTATCTTGCTTATTAAGACTGATAATACGATATACCACTTCAGCTAGATCGGTTACACATATCGGTTGAAATTTAGTTGTTCCGCCACCAATTAGCGGCAAAAAAGGAAGAATTGTTGCTAATCTTGCAAACTTATTAAAGAAGTTATCTTCTTTACCAAACACAAGACACGGCTTAATTATTATTGCTTCTGGAAATGCTGAAGTTACAGCTTTTTCACCTTCCAATTTACTTTTAGCATATTCTGACAACTTATTATTCTCTATTCCCATAGCAGAAAAATGTATCACCATGGGTACATTTTTTATTTTTGCAGCTCTTGCTATTCTTTCAGCTATTCCAACATGAACAGAATAGAAATCGTGCTTTTTTGTTTCATGTAATATTCCTACTAAGTTTATGACTACGTCACATTCTTCCATACTGTCTAAAATTGATTTTTCATCAAAAAAATCGCCTTTAAGTATTGATATTTGTCCTAAATTTCCACATAGTTTCAGGCAAGCAGCTTTTTCCTGATTACGAGCAAATATCCTTATTAAATACCCCGCTACTGCCAAGTGTCTTACGATGTGTTTTCCTATAAATCCTGTTCCACCAAAAATAACTGCACGCTTTGTCACAATTAAAACTTCTAATAACTTAACCTTAAATTAATACAATAGTTTTATTTAATATTCTATTACGAATTCCTGTATTACAAGATCCATTCCAACTCCTCGCGAGCCTTTAACTAGAACTACATCATCATTCTGAACAATATTAGCTAAATTATTTTTCAATTGGTTAGAATCATTAAAGTACGTGCCTTTTATATTGCCTGACAAAAGCTTATGCAATTCTAACATAAATTTACCAACCGTATAAACTTTATTCACATTGTATTCTATAATAGAATCAAGCAGTTCTGTATGAAATTCTACGCTTTCATTACCAAGCTCTAGCATATCGCCAAACAATGCTACTTTTCTCCGATTAGAATATGTACCTAAAGTTCTTATTGCAGCTTTCATTGAAGCAGGGCTAGCGTTATAGGAATCATCAATCAAATGTATGTACTTTCCATTGTATTTAGCTTTATGAACACTACCTCTACCTTTGGTTACACTAAAGTTCTCAAGTGCAAGTGGTAATTTCAATAAATCAAGCCCAAGACTTTGCACAATTGCTGCAACAGCTAACACAGAGTATGCGAAATGTTCACCTTGCACAGGTAAATTACAGTTTATGATTTGGTTGTTATCCAACCTGATTTTTAAACCTAATCCATGAGCAGCTCGGTTTCCAGTGCGTGACGCTGGGTTACTATACAACCGTCTGATACGCTTATTTTCAATTGAATTTCCTGGATCCCAGTGTCCAGACACTGGGATGACAGAAGACTCATCATTTCTTATTATGTCTAACAAACAAACTGTAGCACTCTTATCTTTACCAAAACTTATTACATCTCTATCGGCACATGATAAGAGATAGTCATAATACTTACTATCTCTATTCAAAACTAAAGTAGCATTATTTTTTATACCGTATAGGACTTCTAATTTTGCTTGTGCAATATCAAATAGCGACGAAAAATTCTCAACATGCGCAGGTTCTATGTTGGTAATAACTGCAATATCAGGATTGCTAATCTTCGATAATTCTTTGATTTCACCTGCTTTATTCATCCCCATTTCAAGAATTAAGTACTGGCAGTTCTCTGGAGCTTTTAGAATTGTCAAAGGCAATCCTATATTATTATTTAAGTTACCTTCGTTTACATGAGATACTCCATATTGCAGTAAAACAGTGTGCAGCATGTCCTTTGTAGTGGTTTTTCCGACACTACCTGTGATTGCGATAACTTTAGCATTAACAAGAACATTTCTAATGTAATACGATGCCATATCGTGCAAAGCTTTCAGAGTATCTTGCACAACAATTAGAGGAAAGCTTCTATATCTGTCATCGCTTACTACCGCAGATGCTGCCCCCTTTAAAAACGCTTCATGCAGAAAATTATGTCCATCAAAATTTTTTCCCTTGAGAGCAATAAATAAATCACCTTTTTTTATGCTTCTTGTGTCTGTTGAAATATTTAAGCTATGTGCCCAATTACCCTCCCTTCTTCCGCCAGTAGCATCAATAATATTATTTGTGTTCCATTCAAACAAAATTTGGCTTTAAAGTAAATTGAACAACAAAAATACTACATGTTTTTGACAACGTGTAAATAATAGTTGCAATCTCTATAATTTCATCTTATAATGAATATAGAAGTTTAAATATTTTCATCTATAATTTTACTATAGTATTAAGTGTGGGAGATACTTAGGAGGTATGTATGGCAAAAGAATCTATCTGGGCTAAAATAGGAGGAGCAGTTAAAACAGGTACAAAAGTTACAAAGGACGTGCTTTTTCTTGTGCCTAAAGCACTTTTTTACCCTATAAGAAAGCCGTTTGCTTCAATGGATGAAATGAAACATGATGCCGGAGTTTCGTTAAAGGAAGCTGTCAGTATGGATGTGCCTGAAGGAGAAAAGAAATATGACCCGCCTATAAAAACTACACAAGCTAGTGAAGATCTTGGTATAAAAATAGAAGAACAAAAGAGAGGAAAGGTAAGTTTTTTAGCATCAAGAACTTTGACGGGAGATATACCCTCTTTGACGCCAGAACAATTAGGTAAAATAAAAGATTTGTCAAAAGATCGTCCATCAAATTTAACTGTCTTTAGAGAAGAAAACAAAATCGTAATTGAAGTTGATGTTGAAGATATAATCAAAAAAGTAAAAAAAGATAACCCAGGCATGGATGAAAAAACAATAAAAGAGCATGTCCTTAAAGAAATTTATGATGAAGTTGATCGCAATCTCAAAGGTCTGGCAAAAATTACTGGTGGTGAATTTAAAGTTCACACAGACCGAAAATTACTGCATGGTATTGCAGAAAAATTGTATCGAGAATATGATAACCAGATAGGGAGTGAAGAATTTAACATGACTAATCCTAACCAGTTTCCCTTTGGTAAAGAAACTATATCTCCTACAAAAATGCAATCACTAGAAAACCAAGTGAGAGAATTGGGAAGTACTTTTTTGAATCTTGAAGATGTTTCCTCTGGTGAAGCAATAAAATTATCTACACCTAATAAAGAAGGAGTAGATAAAGGACGTTTTTAAAATATGAGCAACAAAGGTTATGATGGCACTAACATTTTTGCTCAAATATTAAGGGGTGAATTGCCTTGCGAGAAGGTTTATGAGGATGAGAGTGTATTGGCATTCTATGATAAATATCCTGATGCACCAGTTCATATTTTAGTTGTACCAAAAAATCAATATATTTCATACGATGATTTTATTCTAAAAGCTTCTGTAGAGGAAATAGTAAATTTTTTTAAAACTGTAAGAGAGATAACATACAAATACAATTTAGAAAAAACAGGATATAGATTAGTTACTAACTACGGTGAAAACGGAGAACAAGTTGTACCGCACTTTCATGTGCATATTTTAGGTGGTAAAAGATTAGGAAAGCATGTAAATTTATAGTGTTGCTTTCTATATGTTTTGTTAAATGAGTGAATATTTAACCATAGTAATTTTTATCTGTGTATCAATTGTAGTATCTCTTGCTTTGGGTGTGTTACCTATGTTTCTTGCAGTAAGCAAGCCAGATAGTGAAAAGCTTTCCACATATGAGTGCGGTTTTAATCCTTTATCAAGAGCAAGAAAAAATTTTGACATTAAATTTTACTTGGTTTCAATATTATTCATAATATTTGACTTAGAAATTGCCTTTCTTTTTCCTTGGGCCGTTTCTTTATCTAAAATAAGTTATTGTGGATTTTGGTCGATGATGATATTTCTTGCAATACTCACTATAGGCTTTATCTATGAGTGGTGTAAGGGTGCATTAGAATGGGAGTAGGTTTATGACAGGTCAAATTCTATCTAATGATGACTGGAGTCGTTATAAAAAAGAGGGGTTTCTTGTTACTAAATTTGGTGATTTAATAGATTATGTGATGAACTGGGCAAGATCTGGTTCATTGTGGCCAATGACGTTTGGTCTTGCATGTTGTGCAGTGGAGATGATGCATACCGCATCCAGCCGTTATGATTTTGATAGATATGGTATAATGTTTCGTGCGAGTCCAAGACAAGCAGATGTTATGATTGTTGCTGGTACATTAACCAACAAAATGGCAGCAGCATTACGTAAGGTTTATGACCAAATGGCAGATCCAAAGTATGTTGTATCTATGGGCAGTTGTGCAAATGGTGGCGGTTATTATCATTACTCTTATTCAGTGGTCCGTGGCTGTGATAGAATTGTACCAGTTGATGTGTATGTTCCTGGATGCCCACCAACCGCTGAGGCGTTGCTATATGGAATGCTATGCCTACAAAATAAAATAAAACGAACTCAGAACGTATAGCATGAATAAAACTGGAAAATACATACAAAGAAAGACTAAATGTGAATGTATTCAGCAAGATGATAGCACTATTGTAATATATTCGGCTTTAGATGATATTGAAAATCACTTACTCTTTCTACATGATGATGAGAAATGCAGGTTTGAATTATTAGTTGACATTTTTGGAATTGACTATCCAAACAGAGAGAAGCGTTTTGAACTAATATACAACTTGCTCAGCGTTGTACATAATATCAGAGTGCACGTAAAGCTTCAGTTAGATGAAAGTGATATACCTCCAAGCGTAGCAAAGATATTTAACACAGCTTCATGGTTTGAGCGCGAAGTGTTTGATATGTATGGAATAGAATTTTCTGATCACCCTGATTTGCGTAGGATTCTAACGGATTATGGATTCAAAGGTCATCCGATGTTAAAAGATTTCCCTCTCACTGGTTATGAGGAAGTAAGATACGATATAGAGGCAAAAAGGTTGTATATAATCCTATAGATTTACCACAAGATTTTCGTATGTTTGACAGCCTATCCCCTTGGGAAGGTGAAACCATAAAAGTAAATACAAAGGAGTAGAGAATGATAGTACAAAGAAAAAAAATATCTTTGATCGGCGCAGGAAATATAGGTGGGACTCTTGCCCATATGATTACGCTCAGAAAGCTTGGCGATGTTGTTTTGCTTGACATTAGTGATGGAATACCGCAAGGTAAAGCGCTAGATATTGCAGAATCATCCCCTATAGATAAGTTTAATATTAACGTCATCGGTACAAATAGGTACGAAGATATAGAAAACTCCGATGCAATTATAATAACCGCTGGTATTGCAAGAAAACCGGGAATGAGTAGGGACGATCTCCTGCAAACTAATGCTAAAGTAATGAAAGAGGTTAGTGAAAATATTAAAAAATATTCTCCAAATGCGTTTGTAATAGTTGTTACCAATCCTTTGGATGCCATGGTTTCAGTAGTGCATAAATTTTCAAACCTGCCAACCAATATGGTTGTTGGAATGGCGGGAGTGCTTGATTCTTCCCGCTTTCGTTATTTTCTTGCAAGAGAGCTCAACATTTCCGTTGAGGATGTATCTGCTTTTGTACTTGGAGGACATGGTGACACTATGGTACCACTAATCAATTGCGCTTCAGTTGCTGGCATTCCGCTTACCCAAATCATCGATATGGATCTCATCTCACAGGAAAAAGTTGATGAAATAGTAAAACGTACTCGTAATGGCGGAAAAGAGATAGTTGATTTACTGAAGTCCGGGTCTGCGTACTATGCTCCTGCCTCTTCAGCCATATGTATGCTAGAGTCATATTTAAAAGACAAAAGGCGCATATTACCGTGTGCTGCTCATCTCAATGGTGAATATGGTGTGAAAGACTTGTTCATTGGTGTTCCTATAATTATTGGAAAAAACGGAGTTGAAAAGGTTCTAGAGGTTAAAATGGATGATAGTGAACAAGAAATGTTTGATAAATCTGTGAATTCAGTGAAAGAACTATTTAGGCTCATAAGCAAATCAATGGTTTTATAGAATTTCCTTGTAGCTCAAGTTTCGTAAACAGCCTAAAAAAGTTGCTTGTGGTTATTTCTGCTACTTTATCGGGTGACTCATTCCATAACTCTGCTAAACAATCCACAACATATTTTACCATTGCTGGTTCGTTCTTTTTTCCCCTATAAGGCTCAGGTGATAGATATGGTGCATCAGTTTCAACCAAAACAAGTTCGCGTGGTACACCTTGTGCAATTCCTCTGAGTAAGCTCGCATTTTTAAAAGTAATGATTCCAGAAAATGAAATATATAACCCTAAATCTATAGATTGATAAGCAAGCTCTTTAGAGGAAGCAAAGCAGTGCATTACTCCACCAAAAGTGCCAGTTTTCATTTCTGACCTTAACATATCGATTATCTCATTATCAGCGCTTCTTGTGTGAATAACTAAAGGTAACCCCGTTATCCTTGCTGCTTCTATGTGGAATGAAAAGCTTTTTTTC
This sequence comes from Wolbachia endosymbiont of Atemnus politus, assembly GCF_013309895.1. NCBI lineage: Bacteria > Pseudomonadati > Pseudomonadota > Alphaproteobacteria > Rickettsiales > Anaplasmataceae > Wolbachia > Wolbachia endosymbiont of Atemnus politus. Next base: position 11,276 of record NZ_JAAXCS010000022.1, read on the forward strand.
TGATTGCTTTTATTATCAGATTTATGAAAATCTAACCCGGTTTCACCTATACTAATTACCTTTTGATTCTTGGTAAATTCAACTAATTCATCAGCATGTGTACATTCACCGTTTTCTACAGTAGCATCAAGTGGGTGCACGCCAACAGAAGAGTAAACTTGATTATAGGATGAAGAAATTTTTAATAATTTAGGAACATCATCAATACTTACGCATATGTTATGCAAAACCTTTACACCATTTTGCTCTGCCCTTGAAATTACTTTTGGTATTTCATCATCGGAAAAATAAATCAAGTGGCAATGAGAATCTACTATCATGAGCTTATTGTTGAGGCTTTTATGATAGAAGAAAACTCTTCTATCACTGTTTTATAAACTTCTTTTTTAAATGATATAGCACTGGCTACCAAACCATCCACATTTTGCCAACGCCATTCTTTGAACTCTGGATGATCAGTATAGTTAATATTAATATCCTTATCCTCTCCATAAAATTTCATTAAGAACCACCTTTGCTTTTGACCAGAATATCTTCCATTCCAGCATATTGGTATAATTTCTTCAGGCAAGTTGTAGTATATCCAATCTTCGTTTTTAGCTATAATTTCTGCTTTATTTGTACCCACTTCCTCTAGCAACTCACGTAACGCTGCTTGTTCCAGTTCCTCACCATCATCAACACCTCCTTGTGGCATTTGCCAATAAGATTCGCTATGAAAGGGTTTGCCAACAAAAACATGTCCTTGTTTGTTAAACAGCATTATGCCAACACAAGGACGATATCTACCTTTCTGTTTAATCACGAGTACGCTTTGCTAAATTATTTATGGAAGTTTTAATTAATTTTTCTCTACCTTTCATCTCTTCAACAATTCTTTCTGCAACTTCTTTTGCACTTAGGCTTGAGTTGTCAATTTCAAGTGAACCTTCAGGCACAAACAGCCTTTTTCCTTCAATTCTTTTCATAGCAAAGTCCGAATTAATAATTTTATTCTCCTGGTATCTTTCCTTTGATTGAACATGCTTCACTAGTTCTTCATTATTGCAGTGTAACACTACAGGAAGAATTTCTACACTCATTTCTTTACCCAAATTCACCATTGAACTATATACTCTTTGGTCATAGGAATCACCATCTATCAATTCATTTGTAAATATATAATGCTTTGATTTTATGTGATATTTCCCCAGTATCGCTAACATATTCTCTCTAACCGCAAAAATTTTTTCCCACAGGTCATTTATAACTTTATTGTTTGTTAGCTTAACAACTCCAAGTATAATGTTATTAAACAGATTATTGCTTACTATCACCGCATCAACAATCTTGCACAGTTCTTTCGCAGTAGTAAGCTTGCCGCTACCTGGAAAGCCGATTAAGTAAATGAGAGTTCTGCTCATAATAAGTATACTATTGGAAAAACCATCTTTACGTTATACATAAAAGGATATGTATTGTATACACTGAAACATACACAATTTGGCTTTAGAATATTAAAAATAGTTCATGTTTAGAAATTATGAGTATATAATTATAAACAAATTATATAATTTAAGATGATGACTGGTATATCCGGCGATACAGAATTAATAAAAAGCACGATCGTAAGTGTGATAGATCAAAATAAAGGTCACGACATAGTCACTTTTGATGTGCAGAATAAAACCGTTATTGCAAAATATATGATTATTGCATCTGGGGATTCTAGTCGCCATGTGAGAGCATTAGCTGAGCATATAATAGAAAGTCTCAAACAACATGATAAAATAAATGTAGAAGGTATGGATGAAGGCAATTGGGTGGTTTTGAATTTTCAAGGTATAATGGTTCACATATTCAGGCCAGAAGTAAGGGAATATTATAAAATAGAAGAACTGTGGAATTGACTTTCTTCCATTTATAAGATTTGTAGATTAAAATCACTTCAATTAATAGGGTAAACCATGAAACATAAATCAGAATTTTTGAGCTTTATCCAAGAAAGAGGGTATCTATATCAATGTACAAACATTGAAGGGTTAGACCAATTATTACTGCAAAATAATTACATAGTTGCATACATTGGATTTGATTGCACAGCACCAAGTCTTCATGCTGGTCATCTAATTCAGATTATGATGCTGCGTCACCTACAAAAATTTGGTTACAAGCCAATAGTTTTACTTGGAGGCGGTACAACTAAGATTGGCGACCCATCCTTCAAAGATAAAGCAAGGAGCATTTTGCCCATAGAGAACATCAAGCAAAATACATCTGGTATAAAGAGGATATTGGAGAAAATGGTATCTTTTGATGATGGAAAGACTGGTGCAGTGATAGTAAATAACGCAGATTGGTTAGATAACATAAAATACATAGATTTTTTGTGTGATATAGGGGCACATTTTTCTGTAAATCGCATGCTAAGTTTTGATAGTGTAAAGATCAGGCTCGACAGAGAACAAAACCTAAGTTTTCTGGAGTTTAACTACATGCTATTGCAGGCTTATGATTTTGTTGAATTGAATAAAAGGTATGGCTGTCGTCTGCAGATTGGAGGATCAGATCAGTGGGGAAACATAGTAAATGGAATGGAACTTGGCAAAAAGTTGAACTTACCTGAGTTGTTTGGCCTTACCGCCCCTCTTTTATTGAATGCTCAAGGGGTAAAAATGGGCAAAACTGAAAGTGGAGCGATATGGCTCGATGGCAGTATGCTCAAGCCTTACGACTATTGGCAATATTTTCGTAATGTTGATGATCAAGATGTTGGACGTTTTTTGAGATTGCTCACCGATGTGTCAATTGATGAGATTAAAAAACTAGAATCCTTAAAGGATCAAGAAATAAATGAAGCAAAAAAAGTTTTGGCAACAGAGGTAACAAAGATATGTCATGGTGATAAAGAAGCAGAACTTGCACAATCTGCTGCAGTATCTGCCTTTGAGAATGAAGATAGCTCACTACTTCCTGACTATATTATAACAAAAGAACAGGTTGCAAATGGCATATCCTTAATAGACCTACTGCACGATACCAGCCTTGAACCTTCAAAAGGCGCAGCAAAGCGTTTAATACAAGGTAATGGATGCAAAGTTGACGATAATACTATAAGCGATGTTAACTACATAATAAATTCTGAGAGCTTTAAAGATCAGCCATTCATAAAACTATCTGCAGGAAAGAAACGCCACATAAAAGTTGTGGTGGGTGAAGTGAGAAAGTAAATTTCACACAAATGAGAAATTATGATATGAATAACTTAGATCAAATATATTTATCTCATCGCAAGCCTATATCAAACCTCTTTTTAACTTTTGGTATTACTACGTTCCGTAAAGCATTAGAATATGTACACGAACTACCTTACGGACGCAATCTTGACCGCACAGATTATCTATTAGTACTCAATGAAAGACGAGGAACTTGTAGTACAAAACATTCGTTGATTTATAAGTTAAGCTGCGAGTGTGGGGTCAATATTACACTGCACATAGCAGTTTTTATGATGAATAAACCCCAACAAATCTCTACAATTCTAAACGAGTATAACTTGTCACACATTCCAGAGATGCATTGCTATCTTCGTTATAAAAGCCGAATTATTGATATAACTTTTCCAGGAAATAACATGTCATTAAAACTGACAGGGGAAGAGAAAATTGAGCCAGAACACCTTGGAAACTACAAAATAGAAAAGCACAAACAGTTTATTGAAAACTGGCTGATAAATAATCCAAACATACCGTATAACATGGAGCAAATTTTCAAAATTCGAGAACTATGTATAAAACAACTGGTAAGATAGTGGAAAGTGAAATTCTATTATATACAACCCCAGATGGAGATGTACGGATTGATATTTTATATCAGGGTGAGAACATTTGGCTCACGCAAAAAAAATGGTGGGGTTGTTTGATGTTAATATTAGAACAATTAATGAGCATTTACAAAACATATTTGCTAGTCAGGAGTTAGATAAAGACTCAGTTATCCGGATTTTCCGGAATACTGCTTCTGATGGTAAAAAGTATCCTACGCAATTTTACAACTTAGATGCAATTTTAGCTGTTGGGTATAGAGTAAATTCTCAGAAAGCAACTGCATTTAGAGTATGGGCTACAAAAGTTCTGAAGGAGTTTATCATCAAAGGGTTTGTATTGGACAGTGAACGACTGAAGAACGGTG
>NZ_JAAXCS010000023.1:0-14908 GCF_013309895.1 Wolbachia endosymbiont of Atemnus politus
AAAGGCTGCAGTAGCTGTCCCAGGGCTATGGTCTCCCAGGGCAGATGGTTTGGAGACAAGCACCACTTGCGAAGAGAAATTCGGGAGAAGGGATGAAGTGGAAGGCCCAGAGTCTCTCATGGCCGTCTGTTTGGAGTCATCCACCACTTGCAGGAGCTCTTGTTTCTGCTTGGGTGTTATTCCTTTTTTTAAACAGTCCCAACTCCGTAAGCTGATGGTCATCATCATTTGAGGAAGGTGGGGGAGGACTCCAAGTGGGTCGGAATGGTAATGATGTGCTCTCGCGACCGCTGCCCCATGTTGTCCTCCAAGACCAGCACCTGGGCGTGCCTGGATCTGAAGTTCCACATTCATATTTAGGTAGGTAGAGTGCAAAAAATTAAAGTAGAAATAAAAAAATTATCACACGGAGAAGATCTGCCTCTTCCATGCTATGCAACTTCGCAGAGTGCTGGTATGGACCTTTATGCAGTACTGGATAGCTCTGTAACCCTAAATCCACTTGAAAGAGATCCCTTATTCCAACTGGAACTGTGATTTCAATACCAAATGGTTTTGAGGGACAAGTTCGACCGCGCTCTAGCCTTGCTGCAAAACATGGGGTTACTGTTTTAAATTCTCCTGGCACTATAGATTCTGATTATCGAGGTGAAGTTAAAGTTTGCTTGATTAATCTAAGCAATCAACCATACGAAATAAAAAGGGGAGATAGGATTGCACAAATCCTTATTGCTCCTGTATCTTGGATAGTTTGGAATAATACAGAGGAATTTCGCACAGAAGAAACTGACCGAAATGCAAGGGGCTTTGGCTCAAGTGGCAGGTAATACACTGTTCGTCAATTAGTTTTTACGTTGAAAATTTCTTGACTGCAATGATTCTTTACATATAATTTTAGTATATTAATAATTTATTGAGGTTAATAATGTCAATTTGCAAAACTTTCAAAAACCAACGTGGTCAATTCTACAAAATGAGCATTGCACTTGTTGCACTTACTTCTCTGTATGTCATAGGCGCAGCAGTAGCACTTTCAGCACCTTTTTGGGTGTCTTCAACTTCAGCTCTTGCTCTACTTGCAGCTTTTGCAGCTACACCGCCTGGAATAGGTATATTGGTAACTGTTGCTGTTGCACTAATCGGTTTAGCAGTGTATAGCATCATCAAAAATAATGAATTATCTGAGCTGAAAGCTCCGAAGATTGTTAATAATAAGGAAGGTCAACAACTATTATTATTCTTAACAGGAGATGTGATTAAAATAATAAAAGAAAATAACCAATACAAGGATGAAAAAGGTAAAGAGATAGAAGGTAAATATTTTATATATTTCACTAACTCAGAAGGCAAAGAGGGCCGTGTTATTATATTTAGTAATCAGGGTCTGTCGTCGGTGGGCGATACTTTATGCTTACCTATACATTCATTAGAAGTGAAGAATAAAGAAGGTAAGTATGAGTATGCAAGTATGGATCAGCAGAAAGCAACATTAGGTTTAGATAAAGATGGTGCTAAAGGGTTTAATACTTATTTAGGCTAAGTTGTTGTTGAACAAGCTGATCAAGGACAAAAAAAAAATAGTATAAAACAAAGGGAAGTCTATCTCTTTTTTTCTTCTGGAAAATTCTTAGGTTTCAGTGCGCAACTGTACGAACGTTACAGTTTTCGGACTGGGATCCTGGAAAAAAGAAAATAGATCCCGCTAGGGTGATGACGGTAGCTATAAATATTAAAAAATTCACCAAATGAAGAAAAAAGGCAAAAGAATCCCCGTGATGCGAGTTTTGACCCTCTAATACTGTAAACTGGCGCTGTAATAATGTGCTGACGCTTAGTCTAAGCGCGATTTTGGCTAAATGTGAAAAAATGTAAAAGACATGCAGCCCCATTAATTTATATAATCCGCCAATAAATACCTTAAATTTTTTACTGAATTTTTGTCATTGATCCTGCGCAGATCAAAAACAAGTTTTGAGTCAGAAATACCCTTAGTAGTATGATAATAAGATTGACGGGGTTGTCAAGTAGTTTTATGGTCCAGTACTTGGATGACATCCTTTTGGTAGCACAATGTTCGTACAGTTGTGGGTTCCAGAGTTTGAATTACCTTTACTACCATCTAAAAGTGGCTAGCAGCAACGTGGTATTAAGCCATTTCTATTATATCTAATTAAGCATATTACAAGTAAATGAATTTTAATATAATCTTATTATACTTATAAATACATTGTATAGAATGAAGGCATGGAAGATTTCATAACTGCAAGAAGGAAAGATGATGTCATGATATCTGTTTGTCAGGATAATAAGAAAAAAGTTGTATTAATTTTAGGGCTTAATCAAGCTGCAAGGAATTTGTTAAAATACAGGAAAGAGAGCCTACTTAATAAGCCATTAATCAATATCTTAAGTGCAAGAGCAGCTAATGACGTGAACAATTATTTAGAGTACACTGAAGATGGGCAGGATTTATTTAATATATTACCTAAAGTGATAGGTTTTTCCTTAATTGGCGCTAAAGGAGAAGATATCAGGACAAGAGTGAAAGTCTTTCGCACCATGCAATTTATTGATAACAAGATTAATTATGAGATGTTGATACATGACATCAGCTTGTTGCATATATCAGGAATGTTCAGAGATGAATATCTAATGGGTAAAAAATACAAGAACCACAACTTGTTTGATATACCAGACAGTAAGTCTTCTGTTCTGGAGCTATGTGTTGTATCGAATTTCCCCCTACGACATCAAATTAATGTAGTTATGGGAGTTATTGGTTTTAACTGTGATGAAATAAATGACGCACTGAAAGTCGTTATAGAATACTTTCACAAAAAATGCCGCAGTGATGATTTTTTAAGATATATTGGCGAAAGTAAAAATTGCTCTTTATCTTATTTAACTGTAATGCAGAAGACGCACCTAAAGTGATTGATCGTATACATTCTGCTATCAATAAGCTGTTATTAAAGCATTGATCAGTATATCTTTATATCAATATTGTATAGTATTGCATAATATTGACCCAGTATATCAATAACTTATGGAAGCATAGCTCAAAAACTAGCATGATGCCTTATGAAAAGTTGTCTTTTGTCCATATTGAGTTTAAAATTAAATTTTTTATAAAAATTTTAGAAAGTTTAAATTTTTTATAAAAATTTAATTTTACTCATGAAATTAAAACACTGCCTGGTAATACTGCTTTTGTTATTGTCTTCGCAAAGCAGTTTTGGCACTAGGGTAATTCTGGATATGGGAATATTTTATGCAGAGCTAGATGGGGGAATAGATTTAAGATTTGGCCATGCTTTTAACAAAGACTCTTTCAATATTCAACCAAAGAACAAACTTCAAGTTATTCATACTTGCGTTTTCTTTATTTACAGCAAGTTTATCCAAATACTCAAATGGGGTTTAATGTTAGGACAGGAGTGTCTAGAATCGCAAATCTAAAGGGATTAGACATAGAAAAATTAGACATGGAGGAATGGTATTTTATCATAAAAAACAAGGCGCTTGGATCAATTGAATATGATAAAAGAGAGTTAGTTAGCCAAAGCATGCCGATCAACTCTTCAATAATTTATGCGGCTGCTGGAGGAGTAAATGGTTGCTGGACAAACTACGCAAATTTGCGCGGCAGTAAAGAAAAGGTATTGGCGCTGGGTATGATAAAGACAGGTTCTTTTGGGTTAAACCCAATATTTATAATGATTATAATGGGCTAGAGCTGAAGTTAAAGCAAACAGCATTAAACTACATCTCTCCTGAAATTTACAATTTTCAATTGGGACTCAATTATATTCCAGGAAAAAATAACTTACAATATAACAACCTAATTGCTGCTGGCCTTTCCTATAAGAACGGTTTATCAGATGATATAAGTTTTACTACTGCTATAACTGGTGAGTTTGCAAAGGGAAATTTTAATGACTGTGAGAATAAAAACCGTTGCGATCGTCAGTGTCATAATCAACTATTAAACTGGAATTTTGGCTTGAAATTAAGGCTGTTCGATCTTGATTTCATTTTTTCGTGTGGTAATGGCGGTAAATCTGGTGAAGAACGTGATACTTAAGTGAGCAACACATATTACATGAATGCGGGTGTTGGTTACCGTTCTGATTCTCACAAATTGAGTTTGACATATTTCAATAGTGGTCGAAATATTGTAGGCAAAGGTACAAACAAGTTAACGTCATACGCTTTAAGCCGTGAAAATCCTCTTTTAGTAGGTACTTCATACTATTTCGATATTGTAAAATTTAATGCCGAAGAGCCAATCGAAAAGTCCAAAAACAACTCAGTTTACGTATTCTTAGCTGACTGAAGCTAAGTCTTTAAAAATTTTACATTCCAACACTTTTTCCACGTTATTCCAGCATTCCCTTCCTGTTATTCCAACTTGTATCCTTATAATGTGAGTCACTAGAACGAAAATATCTCATAAGGGAGAATGAAACAAAACCAAAAAAAACCCGCCAATCTCATTATAATAACAATGAAGCTAATTATTTATCTTCTCTGTATAGATTAGAAGACAAAAAAAACTTATGTATCTGGCGTCTCATGTTAATTTTTTTGCATTATATGCACCTCATGTCTTTTACATTGTTGTCTACATTATCGACTAGTGCTGCAAATTGCGCCTATTTGGTGCTTAAAAAGATTAAAAAACGCCAACTGATAAAATGATAGTGAATAACTAGCTGCCCTAGGTTTCTTTTGTCTTTTTTTCTGTTTGGTAAATTTCTTAACGTTTATAATTGAGACTTCAAAAGCAACCGAGTCACGGTTATTAGACGTTTAGAATAAGAGAACACCATGTTTAAAAGTTAAATGTAAATAACTAGCCACCCACAAGGGTTCTTTTGCCTTTTTTCTTAATTTAGTAAATTTCTTAATATTTGCAGCTAAGGCAATTCAAGAGCTCGCAAAGGATGTCATTCCTGTATAGGTGGGAAATTAGATATGAAAAGACCTCATTTCTACTGCCAATGCTAGCACTGCTAATTTGCTAACCACTTTCCAGAGTGACAGGGTTTTATTTTTTACAATTTGGCTGATATCATGAAATTCACAGTTAGTGGAATTCAAGCTAGAATATACATCTTTTCTGCTATTACACCGGTATAAATAGCACGTTGGTGTATTTCCTATATAATATATCAAAGGTTCTGCAGGACTGTGTTCACATCAATGGTAGGTATACCTTCTTGTATAATAACGCTATCGATTTCTATTCCTTCTTTTATTTTCTTCATTTTATTACGCTTTTTTATTAAGGTTTAATATTTCCTCTTCACTTGTTGCTTTTATAATGCCCATTCCGTATGTTCCATTATTTGCTTTGATAAAGACATAAGGTTGTGTGCTGACTCCATATTCTTCATATTTTTTTTGCACTAGAGACAGTACTTGGTCAACTTTAGTTGCCACTGTTTCTAGCGATGGGTTGTCATCAAAATAGACTCCTCTACCACTCTTTACAAATGCAGAAATAAACCACGAGTCTATTTTAAATTCGTTACAAAATTCAGACGCTAACTTTTGATAGATTTTGAAATATTGAAATTTTTGCCTACTGTGCCAACCATATAATGGGCTAGGTATTATCTCTTGTTTTACATTTTCCAGTATGTCTAGAATATAGCTTTCTGTATAATTATAATTAAAGCATAATACTAAATTAAGTATAATTCAGTATAATAACATCGGGCACAAATCCTGAAGTTGTTCTTTAGCAGAAAGTTTTCTTTCACAATAGTTTCATATAAATTGTATGCTTCGTTATTAAAAAGGCCTTTTCTAGTTTCAAAACCTGCAAGTTGCAGTATTTTCTCTATAGAAAATACGTTTTCTATATACATTTTATTTCTTGTGTGATATTGTGTTTCTCTGGTATTACTTTTTTATGTTGTTTTTTTTTCTAAGTAGCTTTTTGCCAATTTTGCTGCTGTTATTCTTGATACTTCACTTAGATTGTTGAACCCTGCAGGAAACAAATTGGAGTCTATTGGAGCGATTTTGTAACCAGAGTTTCTAAGATCCATAGAGCTATAGAGCGGTAATACGAGGCCGTTAAATTTTTCCTCAAACCAGTTATTTATTCTTTTTTTTCTATATTTGGGCGAATTATGTTTTGCATCTACACTTTAAATGTTATAAGGAATGTGTTATATTATAAGCTATAACTAAACATATATAACTAACACCCCCCCAGTTACAGTATAATGAATTAAAGTGACAGAAAAATGATTCAACATGATAAAAATAAAATGTATGGAACTACCATACTGTCAATTAGAAGAGATAAAAATGTAGTAGTGATAGGTGATGGGCAGGTTTCAGTGGGCCACACAGTTATAAACTCTGGAGCAAAAAAGTCAGACGTCTTTCCGGTGATTCCGTAATTGCTGGTTTTGCTGGAGCAACAGCTGATGCATTTAATCTCTTTGAAAGACTATAATCTAAACTTGACAAGCACCCAGGGCAATTAATGAGAGCATGTGTTTAACTTGCGAAAGATTGGAGAATGGATAAATACTTGAGAAAGCTGGAAGCTATGATGATAGTTGCAGATAAATCTATTTCGTTGGTGATTACAGGAACGGGTGACGGTCTCAAACCTGAGGATGGAATTGCAGCTATTGGTTCTGGGGGAAATTTTGCTCTATCCGCAGCAAGAGCTTTAGTTGACGTTAAAGGAATATCAATAAAGGAAATTGCAAAAAGAGCTATGAAAATAGCAGCTGACATATGTGTTTATACAAATCATAATGTAGTTATTGAAAAAATAGGGGAATAATATGTCTTCTGAACAAAAAATTTCATATACTAATTTCTCCGGTGAATCCTCTCCTTTTTCAGGAGAACAGTCTTGTAGTAGTGGTACCTATAATGAAAAAAACGACCTCTATAAAGACACTGAAAATAGTTTTGATTCAAATGGTAGCAGAGCTCAAGCTGCACAAGTTTTATTAGATAATCTGCTACCACAAAAGATAGTTAGAGAATTAGATAGGTTCATAATCGGGCAAAATGATGCAAAGCTTGCTGTTGCTATTGCATTGAGAAACCATTGGCGTCGCAATAAAGTTCCTCTCCCTTTGAGTGACGAAATTATACCTAAGAATATATTGATGATTGGTCATACGGGAGTTGGTAAAACTGAAATAGCTCGTCGCTTGGCAAAGCTTGCAGGCGCGCCATTTATCAAAATTGAGGCAACGAAATTTACTGAAATAGGATATGTTGGACGTTATGTTGACTCAATAATACGTGATTTAGTTTATGCAGCAATAGTTTTAGTTAAAGAGAAGGGCCGTAAAGCCTTAGCTAAAAAAGCTTTAGATTTGGCCGAGAAGATAATAATTAATTCTATGGTAGGCAAGGATGCGACCGAAGAAAGTAAGAAGAGTTTTATGGAGAGATTGAGAAATAAAGAGTTTGAAGATGAGGATGTTTCCATTAACGTTAGAGAAAGCAAGGGCATGTTGCCAGATTTTGATATACCAGGCATGCCAGGTAGACAAGTTGGCGTGGTAACTATAACAGAGCTAGTGGGCAAAATGTTTAATGGTGGCAAAACGACAAAAACTATTACGGTTAAGGTAAGAGAGGCACGAGAAATATTGATTAACGAAGAAAGTGAAATGTTAATGGATGAAGAGAAGATAATCAAAGAAGCTATTGATCTTGTTTCCAATAAAGGCATAGTGTTTTTTGATGAAATAGATAAAATTGCAGCACGTACAGAGGTAAAGGGTGAAGTAAATAGAGAAGGAGTACAACGTGGCTTATTACCACTACTTGAAGGAACAACTGTTTCAACCAAGTACGGCCATGTAAAAACAGACTATATATTATTTATTGCGTCTGGTGCTTTTCATCAGGCTAAGCCATCTGATCTCTTACCAGAACTGCAAGGTAGATTACTTTCGGGCTCCAACTGCAAATAGTTTGTTAAAGCAATACTTAGCTCTAATGAAAACAGAAAAAGTGACACTTGAGTTCACCAATGATGGTATCGAAACCATAGCTGAAATAGCGTTTACAGTTAATAGACAAGTGGAAAATATAGGTGCAAGAAGGCTCCATACTATCATGGAGAAACTTTTGGATGAAATAAGCTTTATCGCTTCTGAGAAAAACTGTGAAAAATTTGTTGTAGATATAAAATATGTGAAAAATAAACTCGAATCGATCTCAAAGCAGTTAGATTTATCTAAGTTTATACTTTAGTAAAATATTTTTTTTACCTTACATAAAATTGTAAAATCCTCTTCTTTGATATTCTCAGGACCTTGAAACCTGTTGTAACTGCTGTACTATTTGTACAGATTTCATAATTGAATCCGGTGACGCTCCTCTATCTTTTCTTAATTTGCAAATATATTGGTCATTTTTGAGTCAAAGCTTTTTCTACTTTTACTCATTTCATTCTTCAAGTCTTTATATATTTCTTTTAGTGCTTTCTTGTCTTCTTTTTCTTTTATGTCCCCACTTTGTAGTAGAGACTTAACTTGATATGCATCGTACCTGAGCAGGGTCTGTTTATCTTCATATGTAGGATTAGCTCTCTCTAGGATTTCTTGAAGAGATTTATATACAAAAGATCTTGAATTCAAAAAATCATTACGGTAATTGCATGTGTAATGTCTATACTGTTGAGGATGCTTTTGTACTATTTTACCTTTTCCTTCTAAATACTTATTACTTGTATCATGAGATTCATTTACAAAATATAAAACTCCTAAGTCTTTGTCATTTTTAAATTTTTTATCAAGCTCAACTCTCCATTTAGCTTTCGTTACTTCTTTTAATTGGGAATTTAGCTCCCTTTCTTTAGCTCTATGTTCTTTTGATTTTATAAATATAAATAATTTACCCTGCTGATTAAGCTTAGATAGCTTCTGTTGCAGGTTATTTTGCATATTCTGTTTAGCTTTAAACTGATCATCAAGACTAACAGTCTGCTCAACTTCTTTTTGAGTTTGCTTAGATTTGCTCTTTATCCGAGGAGGTTTTTTCTTCGATGCAACAAAATCTTTTGGCATTTCAGGAATGCTGACCTTTTTCAATTTTTCCTGAATAGGTCCACTTGCCGATTTTGACTGAGGGTGATATTCTGCTATTGAAGCAGTTGGTGTTGTCCGACCAGACGATATTCCACTATCGCTTGATATTGAGTTTGTATCAAGCATTTCACTCTCACTTATTGTACTGGAGATTCCACTATCACTTGATATTGACACTGCATCAGAGTCAATGCTAAAGGTTGACAAGGAGTGAGCTCTATCTTTTTTAGAGATTCGGTTGTTTGCTTTAGCTTTTGATCTAACTTTTATTGGTACCACTTCACTGGCTACTGAAGCGGAGTTGAAAATCATTGGACCACTAATATCTAATTTATTAAGTTTACGCCTTGTTTTTGTAGTCTGGTTAGGTCTTTGTGACTTTTCTATATTTTTGCTCATTTTGAGCTCTCAATTTATTAGTAATATAACTATTTTAAATGGTAACTATGCATGAATGCCATTTTCGGCAAATCTCTTGTAATGCTCAGAGGCATAAAACAAAGACTTGATTTTTGCAGCTAAATGATAGACTATCGAGGGCACACGTGAATATCTACAATGAAAGAAAAAACTTTCACAATCATCGATGGTTACGGCTTTCGTTTCAGAGCTTATTACGTTTTGCATCATTTAACTACCACAACCGGTATTCCAATAGGTGCCGTGTACGGCTTTCTAAACATGGTTCTTAAGTACATTACTCACTCGGATTACTTGACCATAGCATTTGACTCTGGCAAAAAAAAATTCAGGCACGATTTATACCCCGAGTACAAAGCAAATCGGGTAACTCCTCCTGAGGACTTGATTCCACAGTTCTCAATACTAAGTGAAGCGGTAGAAGCTTTTAATCTCAGCTATGAAGAGATTGAAGGCTATGAAGCAGATGACATAATTGCAACCCTAGCTGAAAAATATGCCAACCAACAAAACCTTAAAGTGGCAATAGCTTCATCAGATAAGGATTTGCTTCAACTCTTGAATTACAGAATTTTAATATTTGACCCCATCAAAAATAGATACATAGATGAAAAACAAGTAATAGAAAAATTTGGTGCAAATTCAAACAAGCGTCTTGATTTATTTTCTCTTACTGGTGATGCATCTGATAATATACTGGGCGTTCCAGGCATAGGTCCAAAGACTGCAGCTAAACTGTTAGATAAATTTGGTTCCTAGGATAATAGCCTGGAAAATATTAATAATATAGAGCAAACGAGAATTCGTAATATCCTCACTGAACATAAGAAAAAAGCGCTACTTTCAAGAGAACCTTTACTACTATGCGAGAAAGTAGATCTTCAGCATGATGTTGCAAAATATGAAGTACATCCTCCAAATATGGAGAAATTGTTATCCTTTCTAAAGAATTATGAGTTTAATTCATTGCTAAACAAAGCAGAGAAGCTTTTTTCCTGTAATAAACCCAGAGCGGAAAAGAAACTAGAATATAGTAGTGAAGAATTAGAAAAAATTTTGGAGCACTGCAGATATGAAGGCAAAATTGCAATCCATTGCCATTTTGAAGATAGCATATTAAGCAACATTTCTTTATCTTGCAGTAAAAACAACATTTTCCATATAGATCAAAAACACTTACAAGAGGCATTAATCACAATTAATTCAATTTTACTTTCAGATGGAGTGCTTAAAATAATACACGACATTAGAGAAACTAGAAAGATATTTCCTATAATAGAAAAAGCGCTGGGTTCAATTGACGATTTGATGTCGATGTCGCACAGCCTTGACACAGGAAAGCATGATCATAGAATTCCAAACATAATTGCACATAATTTTAGCGGAGATGTAGAAATTTTCTCAGCAAAAAATTTAATAGCGATCTATGAAAAGCTAACACAAAACTATTTCAAGAAAAGCTTTTCACGATTTACGAGCGTTTCGATAAACCGCTTACGGAAGTAATACTTAACATGGAAAAAATGGAATATTGCTAAACATTCAAAAACTGCAGGAACTGTCCGATAAATGTCAACAGTTACTCTCACTGCATTTGAGAATAATATATATGATTTGGCAGGAGAAAGAATTAATATTGCCTCACCCAAACAATTAGGTGAGGTTTTATTTAATAAAATGGGGCTTAATAATAAGAGAAAATCAAAATCTAGATCGTATAGCACAAACTCTGAAGTACTAGAAGAAATTGAAATGGAAGAGCTGAAATTGCAAGTAAGATTTTAGATTGGCGATATTTAAGTAAGCTGAAAGGTACCTATACTGTTGCAATAATAAAGCGAGTTAACCCTCTTGATGGTAGGGTACATACAAGTTTTTCAACAACTGCAACCGGAAGGCTTAGCTCCAGCAATCCTAATTTGCAGATTATTCCTATCAGGATTGAGGAGGGGAACTTTATCAGGCAAGCATTTATTTATGCCAAATGGATACAAGATAATTTCTGCCGATTATTCACAAATAGAATTGAGAATTTTGGCACATATTGCAGATGTTACAGCATTTAAAGAGACTTTTGCAAATGGACAGGATGTTCATAATATCACTGCAAGGCAAGTTTTTGGAGTGCAAGAAGGTACAGAGGTAGAAAGACATCTGAGGAAAAAGACAAAATCCATTAAATTTGTAATTATATATGGCATTAGCCCGTTTGGCCTTGCAAGGCGGTTTAAAATTACCGTTCAAGACGCTGCTGAATACATTGACCTACATGGAAAAAAACAATGTCTATTGCGAGACAGCATGGTTATGTAGAAACTTTGTTTGGTAGAAGGTGCTTTGTAAAGGACATAAACAATGCAATTCCTTATCTAAGAGAATTTGCGGAAAGGGCAGCAATAAACGCACCTGTGCAAGGAACTGCTGCGGATATAATAAAACGTGCAATGCTTCAACTTTATGATCAGCTAAAAAGGCAGGTAAAATAATCCTACAAGTTCAAGATGAGCTGTTGATTGAGGTAGAGAACAATAAGGTACAAGAAACAGCAAAACTTGCGAAAGACGTAATAGAAAATGCAGTGAAAGTTTCTATACCGCTTTAAGTGGAGGTAAAAATTAGTGACAACTGGGGCGCAAATTTTCTTAATTATGATTTAAATGCCTCCGATTCCAAAAAATCATTTGAAGTAATATGAAAAATATGAAAAATATGCTACAATTAAAACATGGGTAAATGTAAGTATGTCAGCCATGGTAGGTATAAGATCAGCTTCGCAAACAGGAAGGAAAGAGTCAAAATCATCTACTCAGGTAACTAACGAGGATAAGAGAACTTTTGAAAAAGAGGAACATCAGTTTAATCTATAAAACTTTTTTAGCTACTTTAAATCCAGAGGAGCAAATACAACAGGTAAAAAAGAAATTGCAAGAAGAACTTTCAGATTAAGAAAAACAAAAATTACAGAGCAAGCTGAAGTCATTAGGAGAACTGTTGGGTCAGTTACAGGGTCCGAATGAATATAAAAAGAAATTTTTACTTTTGTATTTGAGAATTGCGGGGAGATATTTAAAAATGCTAAACCAGAAGATATAAAGTAACTAAGTGAAGAGAATTTTTCTCAGTTTTTACTTTCCGTATTTAAGGAAATTAGAGAAAAAAATCTAGCTAGCAAAGAGAATTTAGAGAATAATAAAATAAAAGAAGTAGTTAATGAACGTATAGTTGATATACGTGGTACAGAAGCTAAATATTCGCTCATAAAGCTTCTTGGATGGCCGCTTGGAATAAAGGTAGATCCTAAAAACATTTCTGGCTCCTTCATGAGTGGGATAACGGACAAAATACCTTTCTTAGGTGGGAATGAAAAGGAGGATGAACCACCGCTCAGTAACGGAGAGATGGTATCAACATTCCTGCGTAAGATTTTTCTTCCTACTCTTTTTTCCATTGCTTTAATGTTAGTTTTTGGTCCTACTAGATTTGCGGTAGTTGATGCTGCTATTGGTGCAATATTCGCCATAAAATGGAGGATTTGAGGTTCTTTTTTCAAATAACAGAAAAGGTACTTTATATAACCCTGATACCGAGAAGAAAGAAGGAAACGAATGGGATAAGGAAATTTTTGATGGTATTAGTAGAATTTTAAAAACCCCGATTGAGGAGGCTGAAAAAGATAAGAAACCTGCTGCAACAACTGAGAAACAGCCTGCTCAAGAAAGAGAAAATAGTGTTGTACCCGAGAAATTTGAGGCAAACAAAGGATTCTTCCAGAAGAAAGAAGATGCACGGCGGCAACAAAAGGAAGAAGAGATCAGACGGTTACCCAAGTAGCCCATAAAAACGGATTTAATGCCTGACAACCCCCTTCAATCTCATTATAATGACAATGAAACTAATTATTTATCTTCAGTCTGTGCAGATGAAACAACAAAAAATTTACGTATTTGGCGTACTATTGTTTAATTTTTTGCACTATGTGCACCTCATGTTTTTTACATTATTATTTAAATTACCAGATATTGCTGTGAATTGCGCCTATTTGGGCACTTAAAAACATTAAAAAACGCCAATTTATAAAAAAAGATAGTGAATAACTAGCTAACGGGGATTCTTTTGTGTTTTTTTCTGCTATTGTAACTTTTTTAACGTTTATAATTTAGACCAATTGCGATAAAAAGCGGCTGAGTCGGGGTTTTGAGCGTTTAGAATAAAAAAACGCCAATATTTTGAGGCACATATAGATAGCTAGCCACCCACGGGGATTCTTTTGCCTTTTTTTCGATTTGGTGAATTTTTTAATGTTTATTATTAAACTGGATCCCAGCGTCTGGGCACTTGGATGACAGGCGGAGGGTGTCATTCCAGCACTTGATGCTTGAATCCATATCATGCAATAGGTAATAAATATGGTAAAGCAACTATCAAAATATAATTTTTTGATAAAAAAAACTGGATCCCAGTGTCACGCACTGGGATGATTGGAAAAGAGGCACTGGGATGACACCCTACCTGGGCGACAAGAAGAGGGCACTGGGAGTCAATTAGATTCCAGTACTGGGATGACACCGAATTGGATGATAAGAACTGGGGTGACACGAGTCAATTAGATCCCAGTGTCACGCACTGGGATGACACCATTACCCAGCTCTGAGATGACAACAAAGGGGCTACTTGAAAGACACCATTCAAGCTAATTGCAATATTTGTACACTAAAATGCCTAACAATGGAATTTTTATGGCCAAGTCACAAAAAAGGACGTTACTCGATGAGTAACGTCATTTTGTGGAAAAATAGGTGGTTTTGTTTAATTACTATCAGCTATAACTCCTTGAGTAGGTGCATGCTGATGTGGATTAGTGTTAGTAGCTACTTCTGTAGAAGGCAGTTGTGCTATAAGATTTTGTTGTCTCAAGCGTTCTTCAACTCTTCTTCCAATTTTTTTGTAGAAGTTGGCGTAGAAGAACCAGAACCCATTCCACTATCAGAAAGACTATGATTACTAACTGTACTCTTAAAGCTACAAGTAAAAGTCAAAGAAGTTAAAGAATCACTGCGAGTGAGAGTTCCAGCATCCAGTGAATTGCTTCTGGTTGATTTTGGCGTGGAAGCAGAAAGCTTTTGTTTTTCCATCCGTTCATTCACAAAATCTGACCATTCCTTCTCTAAAGAAGTATCTTGTCCTTTAGGTACCTTTGGTGGAGCAACTGGAATAGACTGCTTACCAGAAGGTTTGCGTCCTATTGTCGCAGTTGAAGCAGGAGTACCAGATGAAACCATTTTACCAGATTCAGCACTTAAAGCAGCAGCTAAAGCCGTAGCTACAGTAGGATTATTCAGGACATCTTCCCCTAACTCTTTGAAGTTAGCCAATCAATGGCTCGTACTGTCAGTTCCTATAGC
>NZ_JAAXCS010000024.1:0-14667 GCF_013309895.1 Wolbachia endosymbiont of Atemnus politus
CGAAGCGGATGCCCCCATAGAGTGCGAAATTCTCACATCTTTCTAGTAATAACCTGATAATCTTTAAGTAATTCTTATCCCACCGAGAAGTAATACCGTATTCTGCCACTCCACCAAACCCATCGGCTATGCGTTCACTCAATTTTGCATATTTGAACTCTTTAATCGGTTGGAAACTATCATTCAAAGGCTCAATTTTTAATCCATCAATGGCAACAACATTATGTCCGTCGTTCAACAAATGATAAGATAGGTTAAATCCTGCAGGGCCAAGACCTACAACTAGAACGTTTTTGCCAGTGTTTTCTTTCGGCAATGGCCGCTGAAAATTTAAAGGATTCCAACGACTAAGCAGAGAATATATTTCAAATCCGTATGGCAAACTGAGCACGTCATTCAAAACTCTTGTTTCAACCATCGGCACATTCACGGGTTCTTGTTTTTGATATATGCACGAATTCATGCAGTCATTGCATATTTTGTGTCCAGTAGCTGCACATAGCGGATTGTCCACCATCACAATTGCAAGACTGGCTATGCTGTACCCTTCGCTTTTCACCAAATTCATTTCTGATATTTTCTGCTCTAGTGGGCAGCCGTGCAGTTCAACTTTGAGTGGGGACGTTTTGAAGGTTTTGTCATTATTGGTTAATCCTTTCGAGCAACTATCCTTATTTTGCTTATGACAAAATATGCAGTAGTGAGCACTGTCTAATGCTTTATCTAAACTCACTTTTTCACTTGTTAGATCAAAACCATATCGTCTTTTTACTTTATTTGAATACAGAGCTTCGACTCCGTCTACTTTTTTTTTAGAGAATGACACGAGATTTTCATGATCAATTTTTCTGTGGGTACTAAAGAGTATACTCTGTTTATTTTTCACTCTCCATGCTGCATACTGTGCTGCAAGTTCTATTTCCTCTTTGTGATGCTCTTTATCCTCAAACCAATACATCACTTGCTCGGCAAAGTTTTTTTCTGTTATTGGTAAAGTGAAAAAGCGATTTAGTTCGTTAGTAACATCTATATTTGCTGTATCAGCGTATTTCTTCAACGCGTAGCGCTGAACAAACAACCTTTTGCATTTATACATTACAGCAAAGTCGTTGTGTTTTTTCTTTAGCTCTTCTATTTCTTTTTCAATATTGAAAAGCTTTGCAATAAATTCATCCAGTAAATACGAAAGATCTATAATCAACTGGCTATCTGTCATTTGGGTGGCTGACATTGATTGTTCCAGTGTCAAGCACTGGGACAACACCTCTCTCACTTCAATCAATGAACAAAATAAATTTTCATCGCGTGATTTGATATAATGTAAAAATGTCTCGTCCAGTTTTATTAATCCATTGAGAGTGTATAGATTTGGAAATGAAATATTAAAATTTAGCTGCATTATACAGCGCCTTTCACAGATGAAAATTTTATGTGTTCTGCAGCATAGCTAAAATTGTTGCTTCTGCAACCTTTTCTTCACCAACATATGCAAAGCATTCAAATTTACATGCACTCAAACGTGCATTTTTAATGTTAGCTTGCAGAACCAGCGTGTCTCCTGGAGTAACTGGCTTTCTGAATTTTGCATTTTCAATGGACATAAAGTAAACAACTTTATTTTTCATTGTACTTTGACTTTCTTTACCGAGAACGCATATTGCAGATGCCTGAGCCAGAGATTCGATTATTAAAACTCCTGGCATTATTGGATGGCCAGGAAAGTGGCCAATAAAAAACGGCTCATTAAAAGTCACATTTTTAATTGCTTTTATACTTTTACCCGGATCACATTCTATCACCCTGTCTACTAAGAGAAATGGATAAGAATGTGGTAGTATTTTTATAATGTCATTGATATTAAACTGCATTGAAAGCAAGCCTAGTTAATGTCTTTCAAAGTAAATTTTGGCAT
Source organism: Wolbachia endosymbiont of Atemnus politus (assembly GCF_013309895.1). Taxonomy (NCBI): domain Bacteria; kingdom Pseudomonadati; phylum Pseudomonadota; class Alphaproteobacteria; order Rickettsiales; family Anaplasmataceae; genus Wolbachia; species Wolbachia endosymbiont of Atemnus politus. The sequence goes on from NZ_JAAXCS010000024.1 coordinate 1,913, forward strand.
TTCCTTGTTTATATTTTTTAATAACACATCTGATAAATCAACTTCATCCATAGAGTATAAAACTTGGTTTTTCTTTGGAATAAATAGTACCAAATCTATGTTGTTTTTTTCTGCGGTTTCTTTAGTAGTTTCTTTTATCTTGTTAAAAATGCTCTCTACTGCATCTTTATAGCTTTCTTCTAAATGTGACATTTTTTTAGTGTAATTATCCCTAGCGCTGACAGCGTGCTTGTTAAATTGCTCTGTCTTTTCTTTTTTTGCCTCTTCTGACAACAATTCAAATTCTTCTTTTGAAGGCTTGAATTTTTCTAGTTCACTTTCAAACTCTTGCTGAAGTTTAGAGCTTTGCTCTTTTATTTGTTGTTGTATATTTTGCAAAGCAAGAGACTCATTAATAATTTTATCACTATCGATAATCGCAACTTTTACGTTAAATGCACTCTGAGGTTGATGTTTTACAGCTTTATAGCCTGCAAACAACGAAATAACTAAGGCAATAACTGATATAAGTAATTGTGTATGTTTCATTTAAATCCCCGCTTCAATAGAAAACTTAATATTCGATGATGGTATTATATCATAAGGTTCTTTGACTAAAGGAAAGCCAAAATCTAATCTAAATCTACCACCAAAAGGAGAAGGCATCGAAAAACCAAAGCCGGGTGATACTCTCACAAGCTTGCTATCGTTATAGTCCTTACCCTTCTCATATTCCTTACCTTTATCATCTAAACCAAAAAGTGTTGCGTAGTCAACAAATAATGAACCTTTGATACCTATATGATCATATAATTTGGGTAATGGGAAATCCACTTGCTGTGTTAAATTAAAATAGGTTTTGCCTCCTAATGAGCTGTTATCTTTTGCTCTTGGTCCAATGCCAGAAAGGTCAAACCCTCTAATCTCATTACCACCTTTAAAAAAGTGCTGGCCAATGTTTAAATCTTCATCGGTATAAGAAAAAATATGACCTGCTGCCATTTTAAAGCGTAGCGTTATGTCATCATTAATTTTGCTCAATATAGGATGTGTATAAAAAGATAAAAATTCAGATTTGAGGAAATTTATGTTTCCTCCCAATCCTGATACGTCCTGGCTCAAGCGCAATAAATACCCCTCTTGTGGAACATAGAAGTTATCCAGCTTATTATATGCTAATGTATATCCCACCGATGAAATATGATATTCACCTTCTCGGTCCCGTATTATTTTAGGGATATCACCGTCCTTTCCACCCTTATTATCCAAGTGTATGTGGTTATACTTATAAGAGTAGCGGAGGGAATTAGTTAAGTTTTCTGTGACTCTGTATGATAATTTTGTAAAAAATCCCATGTCGCAACTGTCAAAAGTAGTGTTCGGCTTATCTTGTTTTTCATAGAATATGCCTACACCTAGTGATGTATCAGAATCATTAAAATTATTTTCAATGACCTCTAGATCAGTAGAGAATACATATTGACTTTTCTCAAGGGCGAAAGAGAATTCTTTTCCGGTGCCAAATAAATTACGATCTTTAAAATCAGTTTTAAAAAATGCTCCACCGGGAAAAGATACTCCTCCTCCTAAGTATAATGAGGTAGTATTTTTTTCTTTAACACTTAAGTCAAGATTCACTGCATTATCGTTAATCGCATAACTGTTTATTTTCACTGTTTCAAAAAAATCACTACCGATTAATTTTCTACGCGACTTTTGAATCTCAGATGTATTATACGCATCACCTTCTGCTATACTGAGTTTACTTCTGATTACTTTATCTAAAGTGCGATCATTACCATCGATTGTGATTTGATTTACATAAATCTTTTTACCTGGCAGCACTCTGTAAGTTACGTCTACAATATTGCCGTGTTGTGTGTATTCTGGATTAACTTTTGCAAATATATATCCTCTCTCATTTAAATACTTGTTTATTTTTTCTACTGCATTACTAATTTTAACCTTATCGAATACTTTGTTGTTTTTTTCAGCTATCAGGCCCAATATCTCTTCTTTTAGATTTGGATCATGAATTTTAGCTTCAACATCAATTTTATTACTTCCAAATAAATACTGCTGTCCTTCATCAATCAAAAAGGTTAACACCACTTGATTATTATTATCAACTTCAGCAATTGGCTGAATACTATTGTTAATATATCCATGAGACAAATAGAAGCGATCAAGCAATTCCTCGTTGATTAACAAGTACTGCGGTGAATAATGATCCCCACCTTTAAAGATGGCTCTGAATAACTTATTAAATACATCATTACTTTGCATTTTAATGGCTTGCTCTAGCTCGTTTTCGGAAAAGTTTTTATTACCTATAAATCTTATATCCTTAATTCTGGATGTTTTACCCTCTTTTATTTTAAAGACTAAATTAACCCTGTTACCATCAAGCTTATTCAACTCATATTCAATTTTAGCGCCAATCTTACCATTATTTCTATAAGCTGTGACTAAGTTCAATAGATCATTTTGCAATTTTGTTTCAGCAAAAATGGTCAGAGGTTTTGACTGAATCACGTTATTTAGCAGTTCTTTGCTTTTAAATAGCTTATTGCCCTTTAGTATTATCTTATTAATCAGTGGATTTTCTTGAACTTTTATCACCAAGTTTTTTTCATCGTCAATGTAAGCGTTAACACTGGCGAATAACTTTGTTTTATATAAGCTTTTTGTGATCGAATCTATATCGTCATCGTTCACATAGCTATCAGGTTCTAGCTTTGTATAAAACTTTATTGTCTGACTGCCGACTCGCTCATTACCTATACATTTGATATTCTTTATCTGAGTTTTTTCCTCATTCTCTAAAGCAACAAGTAGGGTAGGAACAGAAATAAAAATTACTATTAATATGTAAAATAGCTTTCTCATATTTATCTTAAAAAAGATGCCTTATATCATTTGAGATTGCAATTGCCATCAGCAAGAACAGTACGGTAGCACCGAAAGTAGCCGTGTATTTTTGATATTTTAGACTCAAATCTCTACGTATAATTGCTTCTACAATATAGTGAAATAAATGTCCACCATCTAGCAGTGGAATTGGTAGCAAATTAATTGCAGCTAAATTAGCTGAAATAATTGCCATGAAATATAAAACCATAGTAAATCCCTTTTTAGCTGATTGCCCTGAATATTTTGCAATTTTTATCGGTCCACCTATTTCATTTATACTCCTCTTACCAATGATAATTTGCAAGAGAGCTTTGATTGTTAAGCACATAGTGTGGTAAGTTTCACTTACTGACAGGCTCACAGCTCCAAGAAAAGATGACTGCTTTGATTCTGCTATATTGACTGAAGTAATTCCTATAATTTTTCTTTCTATTTTTTCGCCAAAAACATCTTTATCCTCAGTTGTTAATGGAGTTAGGGTAGTCCTATATTCCTCGTTATTTCTACTATATTTAATTTCCATTTTTGCCTCAGGACTTAACATCATCACACGTGAAATATCTTCAAAGTATTTTATTTTATACTCATTAATCTGTGTAATAACATCACCTGACAGTAGACCAGCTTGCTTTGCTGCACTACCCTCGATTACACTTCCAATCACCGGTGGAGTGCGATAATAGCCTGCTATGCTAAAAAATATTGTAAAAGCTATAACAGCTAGTACCATATTTGCAAATGGTCCTGCGAAAACTATTGCTGCTTTTTTATATCGTGGTTTTGTATGAAGCGAATACAACTTTTCTTCCTCAGTAAGTTCTTGTTGATCAGTTGGGACGCTTGCTGCGTTGCTATCCCCTAACATTTTAACATAACCACCCAGTGGAATGGCACTTAACTTCCATCTAGTTCCAGACTTGTCATGAAAACCAAAGATTTCAGGACCAAAGCCTATAGAAAAAGACTCAACTTTAACTTTGCACGCTTTGGCAATAATATAATGTCCGTACTCATGCACAAACACTATAACAGAGATGATTAAGGAAAATGATACGAAAGAATATATCCCATCGCCAAACTGATGGATAAGATTAGAAATTAATTCCACCTGTATTTTAGATTTTAACAAAATATTAAGTATATTAAAATGTGCTTCGCTTGACAAGTGTTTAATTTAACCTTTAAATTAAGGAAAGTTTAATGACAATGACAGATATCTCTTTGTTAAGAAGAAAATTGATGTATAGGAGCTGGCATAGAGGATGTAAAGAAACCGATATACTTTTAGGGTATTTTGCGCTAAAGTACCTTGATAAATTTTCCCTAAATGAACTAATTGAATATGAAAAAATAGTTGATCTTGATGATTATAAATTATATTGTTACATAACTCGCAAAACAGACCTTCCTTCCAATGTAAATAGTAAAATAATGAACTTGATTACCTGTTTTATTGAAGCTAATCCTTTATGTGCTCAATAATCTTGTTTACCCTATTTAATACTTCGACGTATTCTGTTCTTTTTTCGTTTCTGCACTTTTCACGTTCTTGATTTATTTCATCCAATTTTTTTGTTAACTCTAAAACTTTATCCTCAAGAGTTAGTGCTGCAAGTAGGAAATTTAATGCGTCCGAGCCCTTACCTCCAGTTTTGTAAGATATGGAGCTAACTAGCTTGTCAAAGCTATTAGCGAGATACAATAGGTGATCCTTCTTTCCGCTTTCGCAAGATATTTTATATGTACTACTGCGTATAACTATTTCTACTATTTGCATACAATGCTAAAAATTTTCAGTGCTAACTCACTTCCATCTTATTTACAACAAGTTTTTATTCATTTATTAAATCAGATAATTTTTTACTGCTACGAAAATACGTTTTAAAGTATTGATTCTTTGCAAACTGCTGTAATACCAAGTGATTTGTTTCTTTTAAATTATAACTTCTAATTGAAAAAGAACCAAACCCCCTAATTTCAACTCTATTATGGTGCTCCAATGCACTTGAAAGTACCTCAAAAAATCTATTGACTATAGCTGCTATGACCACCTTATCTAAAAGAGGATGCCTCTTTGCTACCTTTGTTATTATATTAGATTTCGTTGCCATTTACACGAAGCTAAAGTTACAATCATTTAGCGGATAGTATTATATTATATTTTTCAACACCCAATACTTCAACTTCTATTTTTTCTGATATAGAGAACTTTTTATTTTCTGACAGGTGCTCTTGATCTATTAAGAGAGCTACATCATTCTCAACTTCAACAACTAACCCACTATCTTCTCTCTTACCTACAATAGCCTGCATTTTGTCACCTACCTTGACTTTCTTTATTAGCTCTATGAGAGGATCATATTCTATTTGCTTTATACCAAGGTAAATTCTTGTTCGATTCACGTTAGCCCTTATTACTTTTGCTTCTATTGTATCGCCTACATTATACTTTTTTATTTCCTCTGAACCACTTTTAGACCAACTTAGATCTTGCACATAAATTGTCCCTTCCACATTTTCGTCTACTCCGCGATCATCGAAGGTAATAGATATATATGAGCTGGTATTATTCTTAATTTTACCGGAAACAATAGAACCAGGAGGGTATTTATTGATAAACACTTGCCAGGGGTTATCAACACACCTTTTCATACTCAAACTCATTCTGTTCTTAATAGTGTCGATACTGAGAATTTTGACAGATACTTCTTGCCCTCTAGTTACGAGACTACTAACTGGCAAATTGCTCTTAACCCAAGTTATTTCCGATGAGTGCACTAAACCTTCAATTCCAGGCCTAAGTTCAACAAATAATCCATAATCTTCTATGCTTGTTATATGACCCTTATGCACACTATCAACTGGATATTTTGACTCCACATCTTGCCAAGGGTTATCTTCTAGCTGCTTTATGCCTAGGGAAACTTTCGCATTTTCTTTATCTATTTTTATAATTTTAACTTTTATGGTCTGACCACAAGCAAAAACTGCAGATGGATGGCTTACTCTACTCCAAGAGATATCTGTAATATGCAATAATCCATCTATGACTCCCACTGCATCTGATTCATGGATACCAACGAATACGCCGTAATGAGTAATGCTTTTTATTTTTCCTTCTATTACATCACCTTCATTTAAGGACTCTAAAAACTTAGTTTTTTCACCAGCATGCAATTTTTCTAGTACCAGCTTTCTTGATACTACAATGTTACCCTGTTTCTTGTCCATTTTAAGCACGATAAACTTTTGCTCAGTGTCAATAAGGTGCTTAGCATCTTTTACTTGCTTCAAATCTACATGACTCAGCGGTAAAAAGGCGCTTATCCCATCGCCAAGATCAACAATAAAACCACATTTAATTGAACGTTTAATAACCCCACTTACTTCAGCCTTTGTAACTGTATCTTCTTCCAGTTTATGCCATTTTTCATCTCTAATCGCTTTTTCACGACTAAGAACTACATTGCCATGATAATCTTCAATTCTTTCTACATAAACTCTAATTTTGGAACCAATAGCAATCTCGTCGTTATAGCCGAGCTCCTTGATTGGAATTCTCCCATCAGACTTTAAGCCAACATCAACCACAACGTCGTTAGGGTTTACTCGTGTAATTATACCTTCTACTACATCTCCTTCCTTAATTTTATTAATAAAAGAATCTTCAAATAAAATATTACCTTGATCTTCAAACTGACCTTGACATATCTCTTCTATGAACTTGTTTGATGATAGTTTTTTGATGCTTATTGGTAGATTTACACCTAGATCATTATTATTCATAGCTTTCAATTTAAACTTTATTAGAAACAATACATTATATAATATTAACAATTAGTTACAAGCAGTTTTTTGTTAACTCATTAACGTGTCTTTGAAGATTATCCAATATAAAGAATATGGCTAATTAGAGTAGACCACTGTAATGAGTCTTGTGGCGCGCTATAAGACTCGTATTGGTGGAGGCAAGCGGGATCGAACCGCTGACCTTCTGCGTGCAAAACAGATGCTCTACCAGCTGAGCTATGCCCCCAGTTGCTCATGAGGATAAACTAATCTAGGCTAGAATACAAGAAGTACTAAGCTATTGTCAAGAAACTATATTATAGTGCATAGATTCTGTACATATGAAAATTTTAGTTTGATTAAAACGGATAAAAAGTGTATTGATGTTTAGTGTAGCTAAAAAATGAAATGATCCCGTAGCTCAGCCGGTAGAGCAACTGACTTTTAATCAGTGGGTCGCGCGTTCGATTCGCGCCGGGATCACTTTGGGATCTCGAAAACCATGGTGAAGGAACAAGACAGAATATTCACTAATCTAAGTGGTAAAGAAACCCCACTACTTGAGAGTGCAAAAAAACGTGGTAGTTGGCAAAAAACAAAAGAATTGCTAGATTTTGGATCAGAGAAAATTATTGATGAGGTAAAAAAATCTGGCTTAAGAGGTCGAGGAGGTGCAGGATTTTCCACTGGCCTTAAGTGGAGCTTTATGCCCAAAAATTCCTTAAAAGAGCAACAGGTATATTTAGTAGTCAATGCAGATGAGTCAGAACCTGGTACATGCAAAGACAGAGATATATTGCGGTATGAGCCACATAAGTTGCTTGAAGGTATTCTCTTAGCTGGCAAAGCGATCAGTGCGTCAACTGCATATATTTACATCAGAGGTGAATTTTACAATGAGTATTTAGTTTTAAAAAAAGCACTTGGGGAAGCCTATGATGGAGGCCTGATTGGAAAAAATGCCTGCAAATCAGGTTATGACCTTGACGTGTTTATCCACAGGGGTGCAGGAGCTTACATATGTGGAGAAGAAACGGCTCAGCTTGAATCAATCGAAGGGAAAAAGGGCTTCCCTCGCATGAAACCTCCATTTCCTGCAGGTGTTGGGCTTTTTGGCTGTCCAACCACGATAAACAATGTTGAAACTATAGCCATGGTTCCAGATATTCTGCGCCGTGGAGGGGAGTGGTTTGCTTCTCTTGGCAAACCAAATAATACTGGTACTAAGATCTTTTGTATCTCAGGGCATGTAAATAACCCGTGTAATGTTGAAGAAGAGCTTGGAATTCCACTACGTGAATTAATTGAAAAATATGCAGGTGGAGTGCGAGGAGGTTGGGATAATTTACTTGCTGTAATACCTGGTGGGTCTTCAGTGCCATTAATTCCAAAGTCTATATGTGATACTGTTGAGATGGATTTTGATTCATTAAGGGCTGTGCAGTCAGGGCTTGGTACTGCTGCTGTAATAGTGATGGATAAGTCAACCGACGTAATAGCTGCAATAGAGAGGTTATCGCACTTTTATATGCATGAATCGTGTGGGCAATGCACACCGTGTCGCGAGGGTACTGGATGGATGTGGAGAATTATGAAAAGGATGGTAACAGGAGAAATTAAGCCTGGTGAAATAGATAAGCTACTTGATCTTACAACTCAAATAGAAGGGCATACAATTTGTGCACTTGGTGATGCTGCAGCTTGGCCAGTTCAAGGATTAATCAAACATTTCCGCCATGTAATCGAAGAGAGGGCGAACCATAGAAACGAATTAAATATAAAAACTTGCTAGTTCCATTATTATGGTAAAAGGGCTGACGAGAAGTGATTTTTAGCATTTACTGTTCTTATGGGTAGAAAAACGTGCTACTGTGTAGTATACTATAATGCTTGTGCAAAATACTTCAATGCATTTTCAAATATAAGCATTCCATCACCATATTTTGGTACAGCAGCACCAGAGCGTTTGTATTTCTCTTTCTCAAGTGGCCAGTTTTCCTGCTGAGTAAAAAATATTCCCCTCTCTGGATGAGGCATCAAAGCTAGTACTCTACCACTTTTATCTGATAAAGCCGCCAAATCATACATAGAGCCATTAGGATTACAAGGAAACTGTAAATTGGCATAGGTACCATTCTCATCGATGTAACGTAGCGCAACGGAACCGCTTTCAATCAATTGATCCAAAATATCCTGACTCATAAAAAACTTGCCTTCTCCATGAGCAACAGGAAGATACAATTCATTTAGATCTCGTAACCAAACAGAATCACTGCGTGGGTCAACTTTCACTCTAATCCAACGGCATTGATAATTACCTATATCATTACGTATTAAAGCTAAATTAGAGAATTCTGGAATTAACTTCACTAATATTTGACAACCGTTACATATTCCTATAACAAGCTTATCCTGAGATAAAAAATCTTGAAATTCGTCTAACAAGTTGTTTTTAATGCGCAAAGCGAACGCATTACCAGCACCAGTGTCATCACCGTAGGAAAAACCCCCTGGAATCGCAAGTATATCACTTGATTTTAGTTCACCTGGATTATCTATAATTTCATTAATATGAACGATTTTTACTTCTATATTGCTGATACCAAGTTTTCTGCTACATTCTATAAATGCAAATGCAGTTTCTTTTTCACAGTTTAAGCCATAACCAGATAAAACAATAATTTTCATGAATTAAAAATTAAAAAACTCGAATTTCCTTTTTACAAAATTTGCTACTAAATTCAGAACAAACAACATTATCAATAGAGCCATAATTGCAATGGCAGCAAGTTCGATGAATGCGATTTCAGGACTACTCGACCATATGTATATTTGTACAGGTAAAACAGTCGCTGGGTCGAAAAGGGATGTAGGAGTATCAGCAATAAACGCTACCATGCCTATCATAAGTAAAGGAGAAGATTCACCTAAAACTCTTGCAACTGCAAGCATAGTACCGTGTATTATCCTCGGTAATGCAATTGGTAAAGAGTGATCTAATATCACCTTGATGTGAGGCGCCCCAAGAGCAAAAGCTGCATCTTTTATTGTAATAGGAATGTTTTCAAAGGCATTTTTTGTTGCAATTATAATATTAGGTAACATCATAAATGAAAGAGTCATTCCACCAACAAGAGGTGAAGAACGCGGTAACCCAAATATGCCAAGATAGAGGGTTAAGCCTACTACACCAAATATTATCGAAGGTACTGCAGTAAGATTATTTATGCTAACCTCTACAATGTTAGTTACTATACTATTCTTTGGCATAAATTCATGGAGAAAGATACCCGACATAACTCCTATTGGTAATGCTAAAGCTAGGCATACCATAATCGTCATCAACGAGCCAATAAATGCTCCTAAAATTCCTGCGTTTTCAGGTTCAATAGAGTCAGATTTAAGAAATAAAGACTTGTTAAAGAATTTTTTCACTCTCCCTTCTTCTTTTAGTAAAGAGAGTAATTTAGCATAATGATTGTTAAAATACTTATTCTTATTTATTGAGTTGATTATACTTGACGCAGTAAACCAGATTTCATATTCACCACTATATTTCACTTTCTTACAAAAAAAATTTTCTAGTTCCTTGTAAGAGTTACGACTTAAAATTTCGTCACTACTTTTGAAATCAGTCCCTTCAAACACTTTGCGTAGAGAATCATTGAGCAAGTTAATAGATTTATCTCGCAAATCACTAGGATCATCTGTCAAAGCAAAATCAGCATTTATTTCAATCGGTAATAAGATTTTCGTTACTGTTAAGGCACTATAAGAGTTAACTAATATGCTCAGTAATATACATATAGGACAACCAAGCGAAATAACCAACGTCATGAAAGAACAGAGACACAGCGTCCTATTTCTTTTATTTTTCCTTTTTATGCGAGCGTGTACACGCCTAGACTGAAGCAGTTTAAGGAATTTTGTTTTTATGCTCATTTACTTTTCTTTTGTCATTCCAGTGTTGAACATTTGCTTTTGTGAAGGACAACAAATGGTGTCATGCAAGTAACTGACACTGGAATCCAGAAATTTTCCGAGCTGATGAGCTAAAGTCATGCTAAAAAAGCTTTTTTGATGAGGTTGTACAGAACCAGTGTCGGAACACTGGGATGACAGGAAAAAAAGGCACTTGGATAACACCATTTTCTATTAGACCTACTTAGATTTATCGCTTTTGTAAGTAGTACGCTCTTTTATTCTCGCAGCTTTTCCAAATAGTTTACATAGGTAATATAGCTTTGCTCTACGAACCTTTCCCTTTCTTGTTACTTGTACTGAAACTAATGCAGGAGAATAAACAAAAAATTGGGATACTATACTTTCTCCATGACTCACTTTCCTAACCGCAAAAGAAGAATGTAATCCACGATTCCTCTTTGATACGCACACACCTTCAAATATCTGTATACGTTCACTTACACCGTCAACTATCTTAAAAGTGACCTTCAAATCATCGCCAGGACGAAATTCTGGCATTTCCTTAGCTAACACTTTCATTTGTTGCTTATTGAACTTTTCAAGTAAATTTGTCATTTATCTCTCCATCTAATAATTCAGGCCTACGCCTTCTTGTTATAACTTGAGACTGTTTCTGCCTCCAATCACTTATTTTTTTGTGATTACCAGATAACAGAACTTCAGGCACTTTATGTTCTCTCCACTGCTTAGGTCTAGTATATTGAGGATACTCAAGTATACCACCACTGCAACTAAAACTTTCTTCAGCAATACTATCGTAATTATTTACCACACCAGGAAGAAGTCTAATGCATGCATCAAGAACTACCATCGCAGCTGGCTCACCTCCTGAAAGTATATAATCTCCAATGCTTAACTCATAAGGAGTATACTCATCGATCACTCTTTGGTCAATACCCTCAAATCGACCGCACAATATTGTCACATGGGGGAATTCTGTTAATTCCTTTGCAATGCTCTGATTAAATTTTGTGCCAGATGGAGTCATATAAACAAATTTAGTATTTTTATGAGCAGAAAGCACATTGTCAACTGCATCACCAATCACATCGGGGCGCATAATCATCCCTGCTCCACCTCCATATGGAATATCGTCTACTGTTAAATGTTTATCTTTAGCAAAAAAACGCATATTTACTACTTCAAGGTTCCATATTTTCTTTCCTAACGCTTTTCCAGCAAGAGAATAGTTCAAGAATCCAGGAAACATCTCTGGAAATATGGTTAATATTATAACATTGAACATCTTTGCAAATTTGTAGTAAACTTAGGTAGTAAATTAATATAATACTTATAATAAATCACATATGCTACCAGATAAAATAATATACGAAGGTAAAGCCAAGTCCATTATTGAAACTAAAGACCCATTAACCATTATACAGCACTTTAAAGATGACGTCACAGCGTTTAACAAAGAAAAATATAAAGTTATTGAGGGCAAGGGAATAATCAATAACTTTATTAGTGCTTTTATCATGGAAAAACTTGAGAAAGCAGGAATTGGCACGCACTTTATAAAAACTCTAAACGAAAGGGAACAGCTAGTTAAAAAACTAAAAATCATACCTCTTGAAATAGTAGTGAGAGATATCGCAGCCGGCAGTTTTTGCAAACGTTTCAACATAAAAGAAGGCGAGAGGATTACATCCCCTATAATTGAGTTTTTCTATAAAAACGACAATCTAGCTGACCCAATGATAAATGAAAATCACGTACTATATTTTGGCTGGTTATCTCGTAAAGAGATGGAAGAAGTTAAGATTGCAACCTTAAAGATCAACACAATTCTAATAGACTTATTTTCAAATGTAGAAATAGATTTAGTCGACTTCAAACTGGAATTTGGCAGATTAATAAACGATGATACAAAAATTGTCTTAGCCGATGAGATTAGCCCCGACAGCTGTAGGTTGTGGGATAAAAATACGCACAAAAAACTAGACAAAGATGTCTTTCGTTTAAACCTAGGAGATTTAAAGGAAGCATACCTGGAAGTTGCAAAAAGATTAGACCTTCTGCACAACCTGAACTATAGCTAACCCAAGAAAGGTTTACCTGAATGCTGAAAGATAAAATCGATAGCCGAA
>NZ_JAAXCS010000025.1:0-14208 GCF_013309895.1 Wolbachia endosymbiont of Atemnus politus
ATAACGAAATTGAATATACTATCTTTTTAGTAGGTTATAAAATTATTCATAACTCAATGATATAATTCATACCATATTTACAGCAAGGTATTAATTATGAACGAGGCAAAGGGTCCAGTAGTTAGATTAAAGGTCACAGCTAAAGAGTTCAATTTTAGTAAATTAAGAGCAGATCAAGATAATAAATTAGCAAATTCTGGTGAAACAATGTTCTTAGATTTTCAAAGGATGAATTTTATTATTAACGGGAAAAAAATAGATAAAAATTTTATTATTGCATTTAAGGAAGGAGCTAAACACCGCAAAAGCGAACTTTTTAATAGTGATGATATATATAGTAATGAAATATTTAACGACAGAGAAACAAGAGAAATAGATACAGATGATGGTAAAACTTTTGTTGATTCAATACTCAAAGGTCTTGAGAAAGAGCTTATAAATGATGAATTGGTCAAGCTGTGGAATAATCACTGTGAAAATCCTGAAATTGCTGATCATCAAAAAACTGATTCATATAAGAAAAATTTTGAAGAATTTTACAATGCTGGACAAAATTATATCCATCTATTGCCCACAGAAAAAGACGAAAATAAGGATTATCGTCCCTTTGCAAAAGAAATTTTTAAGCAAATATTCAGGTACGCTGGAGCAGAAGTTCCAAGTGATGCTATTTTAGAAGAGCTAGTTACTAATTGTAATCAAGCAGGGTATGAAGCTGCCCCCTTTGTACAAACTCAACTTGCACTTGGACAGTCATTTGTATTAGAAAGTCCTCAAAAAGTAATAAATATTGATTGTGTTAACCAAAACAGTGCCAGAATTAGATCTGATATGAGTATACCAGTACTCTCTATCAGAGATCAAGTGATGCATGGCGATAAGATATGCGATCTGTCTAATTCACTAGAATTTACAATTGAATCTCACAATGGTGAAAGCTTTGTAACATACAGAGATGGTAAATTGTCACTTACTATTCCTGAAGAGTTAAAAAGTTATAAAGATAATGGCAAGAGCTTGTTTGACATTATTAAAGAATATTTTCAGAAACTCTGTGCAAAATTAGGATTTAAACCTGAGACAAAAATACAAATAGAGCATGACTTAGGCACTTCAGTATTAGGTGGTGCAATATCTACTATAGGATCAGATGCAAACAAAGAATTTATCAATTTTTTAGAGAAAAATCTCAAAGATGAGTTGTCGAAGAAGGATGCTAATGAGGAAGATATTGATGCTTATGTCGAAGTTAAAGTGCCTACTGTTATCGATCTATTGAGTAAGTATGTTAAACTTGAGGATAATAAAGAAAATAGAGAGTTATTAGTAAAAGAAGTAGCAGACAATTTAGGGCTTTCTTCTCAGAATTATACGTTTCACGGTAATGGCAATCCTTTTGCACTAAGATCCTTACCTTATTTAGTAAAAGGTCAAGTTAATTATGAACAAGCTCAGTTTGTTGCAAATATCTTTACCAAGTTAATTATTGAAGGAAAAAGCGAAGTATACGAAAAACAAGGAGCGATTAATGCAATTAATCGGAAGGTAGATGGGAAAATTATTGAACAAGAAGAAAAAACAACCAACAAACAAAGTATAGAGAACGATAAGTGGACAGATAAAATAGAAAAACAGAAATTATCTGTGAAATCACACGAACATTCACTTTAAAGATACTGGTAGGCTTTGAAGGGAGTGTTGTAGCTCTTCTTACGATGGGGCCTACCCAATTGAACGAGAAGGTCTAAAAGATCAATAGCCCCCCTGCGAAGCGATATGGCAATAACCTGAATGTAAAGTAGATCAAACGAAAAATTAATTAAAAGCTGTGTCTCAAATTTACAATTCCAGCTATTATGTTAAACCTCATATTAGAGGTTGTCCGGAAACTAATAGAAGGCTATAATATCTGAAATTTTAGTATGGGGTAAAGATGAGAAAAAAGTATCCAACAGATCTAAGTGAAAGGGAATGGTCCCGAATAGAAAAATACTTCAGGGTATCGTACAAAAAAGGAGGAAGGCCGCCAAAATACAGTAAGAAAGAAATATTAGAAGCAATTTTCTATATACTACGTACAGGGTGCCAATGGCGGTATTTACCGAATGATTTTCCACTATGGAAGACTGTGTATGAGCAATTCAGGCAATGGAAAAAGCAGGGGATTTTTGAAAAGATGAACTATGAAATTACGAAATATAGTAGACAAAAAATAGGAAGAAATGAGCAGCCAAGTGCTTGTATAGTAGACAGCCAATCTGTGAAAACTACAGAAAAAGGGGGGTCAAAGGCTATGATGGGAGTAAAAAAGTAAAAGGTAGAAAAAGGCACATAATTACAGATACTCAGGGTTTTATATTAGGCTGTTATGTGGGTGCTGCTAGTGAAAATGACAGAGATGGTGTTAAAGTAGCATTGGATAATATGAGGAAAAAGTATATTAACGTTAAGAAAATGTGGGCTGATATGGGATATCAGGGAAAAAATTTAAAAAATCATATAAAGGAAGAATATGGAATAAATATTGAGATTGTTAAAAGACCTCCATGTAGGTTTTGGGTACATAAAGATACACCACTTGAGCTGCTACCGATGCGAGAACATGGATTTAAAGTACAACCAAGAAGGTGGGTTGTAGAAAGAACTTTTGCGTGGATCAATAGGAATAGAAGGTTATCAAAGGAGTACGATTTGCTGACAACATCTACTGAAAATTTTATATATCTTGCTATGAATAGGGTTATGTTAAAGAGGAAATATACCTAAATTTACTAGTTTCCGGACAACCTCTGAGATGACAAGAAAGGTGCTGCCTGAATGACATGTGAGAAGTCCAGTGAAATAGAAATTCACTTTAACTTCCTTAAATTTGCTCCTAACTTGATGCGTATGATTTCAGCATTTTCTAATTACAGTAATTTTAATGCAGCCTACTTTCCTGGATACAAATTAAAAGGAGGCAAGTTCTTATAAAGATCGGTTGAAGTTTCTAAGCTTAAGTTATATTGTCAATGTATTCAGATAAAAACTAAAAATTACTGTGTCAAATAAAATAGGGTTTTTGGCTGTTTTTGCCTTAGTTATTAGTAGTCAAATTGGCTCTGGAATTTTCATGCTGCCAATTAGCCTCGCCCCATATGGCGCTTATAGCCTCATAAGCTGGGTAATATCAGGATTTGGTGCTATATCTCTTGCTTTGGTTTTTGCCTTACTATGTGCAAAGTTTCCAGAGACTGGAGGTCCTCACGTTTATGTAAAGCATGCTTTTGGCCCTACAGCAGCTTTTTTTACTGGTTGGACATATTGGGCAAGTTCATGGGTTGGTTCAACAGCTGTAGCAGTTGCAAGTATTGGTTATTTAGCTCCGCTTTTTCATAATGATATGCAAAGTATACGTTTGCTTTTAGAAACAACATTAATTTTAGCTATTATGCTAATAAACTTAAGAGGAATAACTACCGTTGGACATGTTGAGCTTCTATTGATGATTGCCAAGATCGCCATACTGTTTGCAATACCAATAGCAGCATTATTTTTTTTTGATGGAAGTAATTTTATCGTGAGTGAAGAAGTATCAAACCTCACAGTATCTCAAATTTTTGCTCGTTCTTCACTGCTTACTTTATGGTGCTTTATTGGACTTGAAACAGTAACAGCATCTGCAGGATCGGTTCATGATCCGAGCAAAACAATACCAAGAGCTATAGTGCTTGGTACGTTCTCTGTTGCTATCATATATTTCATTAATAGCCTTGCAATTATGGGACTGATAAATGGCAACCACCTCGCTAACTCAGAAGCACCATACGTTGATGCGATAAAAATAGTTTTACCTGGTAATTGGTATCTAATAATTTCTATTGTTGCTTTCATCGTTTCCGTGAGTAGTTTAAACGCTTGGTTTCTAGCTGATGGACAAGTCGCTTTGGGCCTTGCAAAAGATAAGTTAATGCCGCAATTTTTTGCTAAAAAAAACAAGTACGATGCTCCTTTTTGTGGAATAGTAATCAATACTTTGGGAATATTAGCTTTGCTCGTTTTAACATCGAGCAAGAGTTTCGCTAAGCAAGTAACTTCAATTATCGATGTTGCTGTGGTTTCATATTTATTTGTCTATTTGGCATGTAGTTTTGCGTTCCTCAAGGTCATTATACAGGAGAAAAACTACTACAAATTTTTAATTGGAGGCGTGGCTGTATTTTTTTGCTGTTGGATAATATATGAGACTCCTATAAACACATTGCTAATGTCAAGCCTATTTCCTCTAAGCGGCACGCTTATCTATCTATTTTGGTACCATAAACTAAAAGCTTAACGTAAAAACATAATTTTTTATTTGTTAAAGCTCTTGGGGGTAAGTATACTACTGATTTTTATTAATAGGATCAAGAGGTATTGTGCCAAACAAAATAGGTTTCTTGACTGTTCTTGCTTTAGTCATTAGTAGCCAGATCGGCTCTGGAATTTTCATGCTTCCAATTAGCCTTGCTCCATATGGTGCTTATAGCCTCATAAGCTGGGTGATATCAGGATTTGGTGCTGTGTCTCTTGCATTAGTCTTTGCTACACTATGTGCAAAGTTCCCAGAGACTGGAGGTCCTCACGTTTATGTAAAATATGCTTTTGGTCCTACAGCAGCTTTTTTTGTTGGTTGGACGTATTGGGTAATCTCATGGGTTAGCACAACAGCTTTAATAGTTGTGGGTGTTGGTTACCTTACACCATTTTTCCATGAAGGTATCCAGAACATACGTTTGCTTTTAGAGCTATTACTATTTACAATCATTACATTAATAAATTTAAGAGGAATAGCTACTGCAGGACGCGTTGAGTTTCTACTTACGGTCATAAAAATTTCTGTATTGCTCGCAATACCTATAGTGGCGTTGTTTTTTTTTGATAGAAGTAATTTTATTATAAGTGAAGAAATATCAAATCTTACAACATCGCAGATTCTTGCTCGTTCTATACTACTGACTTTATGGTGTTTTGTTGGAGTTGAATTGGCAACAGCACCTGCAGGATCAGTCAACGACCCAGCTAAAACTATACCAAGAGCTATAGTGCTTGGCACAATCTGTGTTGCAGTTATATATTTTATCAACAACTTCGCAATCATGGGGCTGATAAATGGCAATGATTTAGCAAACTCAAGAGCGCCATATGTTGATGCGATAAAAGTTATGCTCTCCGGCAATTGGCACTTGATTATTTCTGTAATAGCATTTATTTTCTGTGTTGGTACTTTAAACGCTTGGGTTTTATCTAGCGGGCAGGTTGCTTTTGGTCTTGCAGAAGACAAGCTTATGCCACAATTATTTGCTGAAAGGAACAAGCATGGTTCTCCCTTTTGGGGGATAATAACCAGTTCAGTTGGAACTGCAATTTTACTAATTCTCACTTCAAGTAATGATTTTGCTAAGCAAATCACATCGATTATCGACTTTTCTGTAGTTTCATTTTTATTTGTCTACCTTGCATGCAGCCTTGCTTTTCTAAAGGTTATCATACAGGAAAGAAATTATTACAAGCTTTTAATTGGCGTCATAGCAACAACATTTTGCTGCTGGGTGGTAGTTGAAACTCCTATAAACACCTTGCTAACTGCAAGCTTATTTACCGCAAGTGGTGTACCTCTTTATTTATTTTGGTATCGCAGAATTTCTGTACAATAAATGTTATGCTCTTTGAATGATCGGTATTTATAGACTATGACCTTTTTTGTCGTCTACTTGCTCAACATTACTTTTTTCAAGTCTGCTACCTACTTTTTGTGTATATTCATCATCTACACTAGTCTCATGTCTTGTCTTGCTAGAGCAAACTGCCTGTGATTTTTTGTGTGCTTCTTTTTCAGGTATAAAAACCCTTACTAAAAATCTTCCTATAATCGGTATTGATTTCAAGAAATCCCTTAGTTTTGAAGGCTGTTGTTCTGTTTGTGCAAACTGTGTTTTAACAGTCTTTACAGCATACTTTGCATCATCAAAATTTATCTTAAATTCTCTTTTTGAGAGAACATTTTGAACCTTTGATCCACTAATTTTCTCAGGTTCTTGAGATATAGATGGAGCAGGTTTTACCTTAGTTTCATCGTACTCTTTACTCATCTCTCACTTTATTATGTAATATAATCAATATTGCATAATAATAACTAAATTACAATTAATTTTAAAGTAAAAATATTAAAACAATTGTAAATTTTATCAGCAAAAATATAATATACCTTTAAAGTTAGAGGTTTATCTATATGGGACATAAAATCGCTGTCGTCGGGGCGACTGGAAGAGTGGGGCGCGAGGTGCTGAGTATACTTGCTGAGTTCCAAAACGAGAAAAAATTTTCGATAGACTCTATTATTGTATTTGCATCAAAAAAATCAAAGGGAAAAAAGGTGAGCTTTGGCGATGAAGAACTAACTATTTCATGCCTTGAAAATTATGGCTTTGTTGGAGTCGATATAGCTATTTTCTGCGCTGGATATCATGTTTCTGAAAATTACGTACCAATTGCAACACAGGCTGGATGCATCGTGATAGATAACAGTTCCCATTTTAGAATGAAAGAAGGTATACCACTAGTTATTCCAGAGATTAATAAAGAAAAAATCATGGAATATAAAAACCACAACATAATATCTAATCCAAACTGTACTATAATACAGATGCTGCTGGTACTACATCTATTACACCAAAAAGCAAAAATAAAGAGAATTGTTGCTTCAACTTATCAATCGACTTCTGGTGCAGGCAAAGCAGCGATGGATGAACTCTATGACCAGACAAAAAAAATCTTCATGAACGAAGCTAAAAAACCCGAGATATTTCCCAAGCAAATAGCATTCAATTGCATTCCTCACATAGGGGAATTCATGGAAGATGGCTCTACAAAAGAAGAATGGAAAATGCAAGAGGAAACGAAAAAAATTTTAGAAAAAGACATAAAAGTGACCGCAACGTGCGTAAGGGTGCCTGTTTTTATTGGTCATGCTATAGCAGTAAACGTAGAGTTTGACCAGCATATAACTGAAGAACAAGCCCGTGAAGTGTTAAGCAGAGCCGAAGATAGTGGAATTTTAGTGTACGATAGGCGTGAAGACGGCGAATATACGACTCAAATTGATGTTGTGCAGGAGGATGCCGTATACGTATCGCGTATTAGGGAAGACAATACCGTCGAACACGGGCTAAATATGTGGATAGTGGCTGACAATCTACGCAAAGGTGCAGCGCTAAATATAGTGCAGATTCTGGAGATTCTGACGAGGAAAACTTAAGTACATGTAGAGTCGAAGTATATCACATGTAAATAGCTACTGGGTTTTTTGACAACAGAAAGAAGAAACCCCTTGACAACTCCCGCCAATCTTATTACCATGTCATTCAGGGTATTTCTGACTCAAAACTTGTTTTTGACCTGCAGGATCAACGACAAAAATTTAGTAAAAAACTTAAGGTATTTATTGGCGGATTATATAAATTATTGGGGCTACATGTCTTTTAAATTTTTTCACATGCAGCCAAAATCGCGCTTAAACTAAGCGTCAGCACATTATTACAGCGCCAAGTTACATTATTAGAGGGTCAAAACTCGCATCACGGGGGTTTTTTTGCCTTTTTTTGGTTTGGTAAATTTATTAATATTTAGATTAGTTACAATCTGGCCAGCGTGTAACGCTGATCCTATGAGAAGAAATAGATCCCAGTGTCTGGGCACTGGGATGACACCCTCCGGGTAGGCTCAAATTACAACGTTCGTACAGTTGTGTGTCAAGCACTGGAATGACACCCTTTTGCCAGTGTCCGCTATTTGGATGATACCCTCCTGCCAGTGTCGGGGCTACTTGGATGACAAGAAATAGAGCGTTGGGATGACAGGAGAAGGGTGTTGGAATGTAAAGTTATTAAAGGCTTAACTTCAGTCCAGCTAAGAATACGTAACCTGAGTTGTTTTTGGACTTTTCGATTGGCTCTTCGGCATTAAATTTTACAATATCGAAATAGTATGAAGTGCCTACAAAAAGAGAATTTTCAAGGCTTAAAGCATACGATGTTAACTTGTTTGTACCTTTGCCTACAATCTTTCGACCACTATTGAAATATGTTAAGCTCAATTTGTGAGAGTCAGAACGGTAACCGACACCCGCATTAGTGTAATATGTGTTGCTCACTTCAGGGTCGTACCTTTCACCAGATTTACCACCATTACCATACGAAAAAATGCAATCAAGATCGAACAATCTTAATTTCAAGCCAAAATTCCAGTGCAGTAGTTGGTTACGGCATTCATAATTTTTAGAAGTTCCATCTGAGCAATCGGTTAAATTTTCCTTTGCAAACTCACCAGTTACGGCGGTAGTAAAACTTATATCATCTGATAAACCATTCTTATAGGAAAGGCCAGCAGCAATTAGGTTGTTATACTGTAGGTTATTTTTTCCTGGAATATAACTGAGTCCCAATTGAAAGTTATAAATTTCAGGGGAGATATAACTTACCGCTGGTTGTTTTAACTTCAGCTCTAGCCCATTATAATCACTATAAATATTGGGCTTAACCCAAAAGACTCTGTCTTTATCATACCCAGCACCATCATTCTTCTTTTCGTTGCTACGCAAATTTGCGTAGTTTGTCCAGCAACCATTTACTCCTCCAGCAGCCGCATAAATTTTTGAAGTGTTGATCAGCATGCTTTGGCTAACCAACTCTCTTTTACCATATTCAATTGATCCAAGTCCCTTGTTTTTTATGATAAAATACCATTCCTCCATGTCTAATTTTTCTATGTCTAGTGCCTTTAGGTTTGCGATGCCAGACACTCCTGTCCTAACATTAAACCCCATTTGAATATTCGGATAAACTTGCTGCAAATAAAGAAAGCGCAAGTATGAATAACTTGAAGTCTTGTTTTTTGGTTTAATATTGAAAGAATCTTGGTTAAAAGCGTAGCCAAATCTTAAATCTATTTTCCCATCTAGTTCTGCATAAAATATTCCCTTGTCTAGAATTATCCTAGTGCCAAAACTACTTTGTGAAAACAATAACAAAAGCAGTGTTACTAGGCAGTATTTTAATTTCATGAGTAAAATTAAATTTTTTATAAAAATTTAATTTTAAACTCAATATGGACAAAAGACAACTCCTCAAAAGGCTCCTTTGGTTAAGTTTGCTGTTAGTTTTTGAGCTATGCTTCCATAAGCTATTGATATACTGGGTAACCCATGCTTTAATAATTGCTTATTGATAGCAGAATGTATACGATCAATCACTTTAGGTGCGTTTTCTGCATTACAGTTGAATAAGATAAAGAGCAATTTATTTTCGCCAATATACCCTAGGAAATCATCACTGCGGCAATTTTTGTGAAAGTGTTCTACAACGACTTTCAGTGCGTCATTTGTCTCATCACAGTTAAAACCAATAACTCCCATAGCCACATTAATTTGATATTGCAGGGCAAAATTCGATATAATACACAGCTCTAAAATAGAGGATTCATTGTCTGGTATACCAAATAAGTTGTGGTTCTTGTATTTTTTACCCATTAGATATTCATCTCTGAACATTCCTAATTTATGCAACAAGCTGATGTCACGTATCAACAGCTCATAATTAATCTTGTTATCAATAAATTGCATGGTGCGAAAGACTTTTACTCTTGTCTTGATGTCTTCTCCTCTAGCGTCAATTAAGGAAAAACCTATCACTTTAGGTAATACATCAAATAAATCTTGCCCATCTTCAGTATACTCTAAATAGTTTTTCACGTCATTAGCTGCTCTTGCACTTAAGATATTGATTAATGGCTTGTTAAGTAGGCTCTCTTTCTTGTATTTTAACAAATCCCTTGCAGCTTGATTAAGTCCTGAAATTAATACAGTTTTTTTCTTATTATCCTGACAAACAGATATCACAGCATCATCTTTCCTTCTTGCAGTTATGAAATCTTCCATGCTTTCATTACTATACGGCGTATTTATAAGTATAATAGGATTGTATTAAAATTCATTTACCTATAATATGCTTAATTGAATATAATAGAAATGGCTTAATATTACGTCGTTGCTAGCCACTTTTAGGTAGTAATAAAGGCAACTTATCACTCCAGCACATAATACTGGAACCTAAGAATTTTCCGGAAGAACAAAAGAGGCAGACTAACCTACCCCTTTGTTTTGCTTAATACCTATTTTTTCTGTTCTTGAGAAGCAGCTTGTTCTACAACAACTGAGCCTAAATAAGTGTTAAACTCTTTAGCACCATTTTGGTTTAACCCTAATTCTTCCAGTTGCTTACTTTTATCATTTATTGAAACATATTCGCCATCATCTTTTTTCACTTCTAATGAATCTATCTTTGATAGTAAAGTATTGCCTAGCTCCTTGGCAATATTATTATCAACAATAACACGACACTCTTTGCCTTCTGAGTTAGTGAAATATATACAATATTTACCTTCTATAACCTTACCGTCTTTATTCTCATGTTTATTATTTTCTTTCATTTGCTCAAACACATCTTGTGTTAACATTAGTACTGGTTGATTTTGATCGTCAGCAACAACCTTTGGAGCTTTTTCCTCAGATATTTTGTTATTTTTGATGATGCTATACACTGCTAAACCAATTAGTGCAACAGAAACAGTTGCTAATATACCTATTCCAAGTGGTGTAGCTGCAAAAGCTGCAAGTGGAGCCAAAGCTGAAGTTGCAGACACCCAATACGGTGCTGAAAGTGCTACTGCTGCACCTATGACATACAGAGAAGTAAGTGCAACAAGTGCAGTGTTCATTACGTGGAGTTGACCACGATGGTTTTTAAAAGTTTTGGTGATCGACATCATTAACCTCAATAAATTATTAATATACTAAAATTATATGTAAAGAATCATTGCAGTCAAGAGTTTTTTTATTTAGTAATTTTTGCATAAACTATCTGCCACTTGAGCCAAAACCTCCTGTATTTCGGTCAGTTTCTTCTGTGCAAAATTCCTCTGTATTATCCCAAACTACCCAAGATGTAGGAGCAACAAGGATTTGTGCAATCCTATCTCCTCTTTTTATTTCATAAGGTTGATTGCTTAAATTAATCAAGCAAACTTTAACCTCACCTCGATAATCAGAATCTATAGTACCTGGAGAATTTAAGACAGTGATTCCATGTTTTGTAGCAAGACCAGAACGCGGGCGAACTTGTCCTTCAAAACCATTTGGTACTGCAATTATAATTCCAGTTGGAATCAGTAACCTTTCGAGTGGATTTAAAAACACCGGACTACCCAGTGCTGCATAAAGATCCATACCAGCACTCTGCGCGGTTGCGTAACATGGAAGAGGCAGATCTTCTCCGTGTGATAATTTTTTTATTTCTACTTTAATTTTTTGCACTCTACCTACCAAAGCTCAAGTTATAGCATGTAAATTGTGTCCGCGAAAGTGATAACAGCAATCAATGTTCAGCTACAAATCATTTACAATTGACACACTCGAATTATTCTCAGTAAATAAATCAACTATAATATTAGGTACTCCGCCATCAACTATATGAGCGGTTCCAGCACATTCTTCCACCATTTTAGTACATGCTATAAGCTTTTCAATAAGTCTTTCTCCCCTAATTTTACCACAATTAATCGATGCATTTAAATTTTTAACAGATATTCTCCTATCACCAATCTTATCTATTTCTTCTGTATCACTAAAGGTTATCATTTTAGATGCAGAAACTGCAATTGCTATTGCACTTGCAGCACTATCGGCATCGATGTGATATGTTTCCCCATTTCTTCCATGACCGATAGGTGCAATAACTGGTATAAAATCTGATTCTTCAACAAAAAATAATATATCAGGATTGATTTCGATTGGTATGCCAATAAACCCCATGTCTAATATTCTTTCGATATTGTTTGATCCATTTTCCCTAAGCGTAGTGCTTACTTTTTCGGCTTTTATTAGGTTGCCATCTTTTCCACATAATCCAATAGCCGAACCACCAGCAGAATTTATGCACTGAACAATTTTTTTATTAACTGAGCCACATAACGCCATTTCAATGATTTTCATAGTATCTTTGTCTGTAAATCTGATATCATTCACAAACTTACTATTGATATCCAAGGTTTTTAGTACAGAATCAATTTCATGCTCTCCGTCATGGATTATAACTGGATTTATGCCAAGCTGCTTCAACAAGACAACATTATGCACAAAAGTATTGAGCAGCGTCTCGTTTGAGATTGTCACGTTGCCGCATTTGATGACAAAAGTTTCGCCTACAAAATTGGGTATATTAGATAGCACTTCAAGCAATATTTCTGCTTTTTGTCTAAATGATATCTTACCATTAGAAAATTCACAGCTCTTCATTCTTTTATCTTGTAAACTTGAAAAATTCATCTCTTACCTTGGTTATTTTACACTTAATACGGATGCTTATTTGATGAATTGACACGTTCTCATTATCAATCCATTTTTGAATGCTTTCTAGAGTGGCATCGAGATTTTTTTGACTTACCTTGTCTATTTTTGTTAGCACAACATTAAAGTTAATATTATTATATATTAACCAATAAATAAAGTCTTTGTCTATTTCTTTTAGTCCTACTTTGCTATCTACCAATACAAACACTCTTCTTAAGCTTCTTCTCTGAATTAAGTAATACTCAATTAGATCTAAATATTGTATTGTTTCTTCCTTGCTTGCATGAGAATAGCCATACCCAAGCCTGAACTTATCATTGTATATAGAGTATAAAAATTTATTTGTCTAGTGCACCCAGGTTTAGAAGAAACTCTGGCAGCTTTTTTGCTGTTTGTCAGTAAGTTAATTAAACTGGATTTTCCTACATTCGATCTGCCAGCAAAAGCAATTTCCGGAACCGATTCATTTGGTAATGATTGTATGTCTGAAGTCCAAACATAAAATTGCCTTTGTTCCCTTGCCATTATTTTATAGAAATAGGTATAAATAGGTATCTAAGGTAGTATGTATATTATAATGTTATCGCTTGATAAAAAAAAATTTGTTTCAAGTATACATTTTAGTAGTTAAACTAAGCTGTATGGACATGGAAAATAACTTACAAGACTTAAAGGAAAAAATTAATGATATAGAAAGAAAATTGGAAAATCCTACCAACTTAAGTCAAAAAGAATTTATCAACCTTTCAAAAGAATATTCTGAACTCAGACCAATTATCGAGGTAATTGATGAATACAACACGCTGAAAGAAGAAATTTTAGACTTAGAGGAAATAATAAAAGATGAAAATAGTGAATACGATATAAAAGAGTTAGCAAAAGAAGAACTCCTTGAAAAGCAAAAAATGTTACTGCCAGAAGTAAAAACCAAGCTAAAGTTAGCACTACTGCCAAAAGATGAAGATGACTCAAGAAACGCAATACTAGAAATCAGAGCAGGCACAGGGGGAGAAGAAGCGGCATTATTTGCAGCAATGTTATTTCGCATGTACCAAAAATATGCAGAAAGAAGAAGTTGGAAGTTTGAGCCAATAAGTATCTCTAGCACAGGTATAGGTGGCTATAAGGAAGCTTCTGCACTTGTTAATGGAGAAGTTTTCGCAAGACTGAAATTTGAATCAGGAGTACATAGGATGCAGAGGGTACCTGAAACTGAATCCTCGGGAAGGCTGCACACTTCAGCAGCTACTGTTGCAATATTACCTGAAGTTGAAGAAGTCGATTTTAAAATAGAAGAGAAAGACTTACGAATAGACGTTTACAGGTCTAGCGGCCCTGGAGGGCAATCAGTCAACACAACCGACAGCGCAGTAAGAGTTACTCACTTGCCAACAGGAATAGTTGTAATACAGCAGGATGAAAAATCGCAGCATAAAAATAAAGCCAAAGCGCTCAAAGTGTTGAGGGCAAGGCTATATGAAATTGAAAGACAAAAAAAAGAAATGGAAAGGTCAACAATGAGAAAAAGCCAGATCGGTTCTGGAGATCGTTCTGAGCGCATAAGAACTTATAACTTTCCACAATCGAGAATAACAGATCACAGAATTAATCTGACTTCACATCGGTTAGAGCAGATTATAAAAGAGAGGGCGAACTGGATGAATTTATCGAGGCCTTAATTTCACGTAACGAAGCAGAAAGGTTGGCTGGAGAGAGTTAATGTTATCTTTTGAACCACACTTAGTATTTGGGTGCACACACTTGTATATATATTTTTTATAATTTAT